>JAWOFA010000150.1:0-44279 GCA_046482505.1 Desulfuromonadaceae bacterium
CGCTGAGTCTTTGGTGGGAACCTGTACTAAACTCGGGATTGAACTGATTTTCAAGGGTTCATATGATAAAGCCAACCGTACCTCGGTAGATTCATTTCGTGGCCCTGGAATCAACAAGGGGCTGGATATTCTAGCCCGGATCAAAGAGGAGTTTAGTGTTCCGGTTGTTTCCGACGTCCATGCCTCTCATGAAGTTGAAGCGGCAGCCAAGGTGCTCGATGTTATACAGATTCCCGCATTTTTGTGCCGCCAGACTGATCTGCTGGTTGCGGCAGGGAACAGTGGGAAAGTGGTGAATGTTAAAAAGGGGCAGTTTCAGGCGCCCTGGGATATGCAGCACGTTGTGGGCAAGGTGAAATCGACCGGAAACAACAATGTTGTACTTACCGAGCGCGGAGCAAGTTTCGGATATAACAACCTGGTGGTGGATATGCGCTCGATACCTATTATGCAGGGGATGGGTTGCCCGGTGGTGTTTGACGCAACCCATGCGGTGCAGCTTCCAGGCGGCGGGGGAGGTTGCTCCGGTGGACAGCGCGAATATGTTGCGGCACTCTCGCGCGCAGCTGCTGCGGTGGGGATTGATGGTCTGTTCTGGGAAGTGTACGATGAACCGGACAAGGCACGTTGTGACGGACCAAACTCCCTGCGTTTGGATGATATGGAGACGATGTTGCGTCCGTTACTTGAAATTGACTCGGTGGTGAAAAACAATGCTTGAAAATAAAGAACTTATAGAAAATGCGCAAAAGACCTTAGAAATTGAAGCTGAAGCGGTAACTGCGCTCCAAGAGCGTATTGACAGCGTCTTCTGCGAGGCGGTCAAGATAATGGCTGCATGTGAGGGGCGCGTGGTTATAACCGGTATGGGAAAGTCCGGACTAATCTGTCAGAAAATTGCTGCCACCATGGCTTCTACTGGGACCCCGGCTTTCTTCCTCCATCCAGCCGAAGGGATTCACGGAGATCTCGGAATGATTATGAAGGGGGATGTGGTGCTTGCGGTTTCCAATTCAGGCGAAACGGAAGAGATTGTAAAAATTCTTCCCGTTATACGTCGTCTTGGGCTGAAACTTATCACCATGAGTGGCAACCCTTCAAGTACTCTGGCTCGTTCCGGTGACGTGTCCCTGGATATTTCTGTTGATCGGGAGGCGTGCCCCTTGGGTCTTGCTCCCACTGCGAGCACTACCGCGACCCTCGCGATGGGTGATGCACTGGCGGTGGCACTGCTTAAATTGCACGATTTTCAGGCGGAGGATTTTGCCCTGTTCCACCCCGGTGGTGCTTTAGGTAAACGCCTCCTTCTCAAGGTTGAGGATCTTATGCACAGCGGGAACGATATCCCCATGGTGCCTATGGATACGAGTGTTAAAGAAGCGTTGTTCGAGATTACAAATAAAAAGCTGGGTATTACAGGTGTTGCCGCTGCAGATGAGACCCTGGTCGGTGTGTTCACCGATGGTGATCTGCGCCGCTGCCTCGAAGAAAATCCCAGCTGTCTGGATCTGAGCATTGCTGAAGTGATGACAACCAACCCGAAAAGGGTGTTACGCCACCATCTTGCCGCCCGTGTTCTCCAGCGTATGGAAGAGCACCAGATAACTTCGCTGTTTGTATTTGAGAGCGAGGATTCAAGAAAACCGACAGGAATTGTGCATCTGCACGATCTTTTAAAAGCCGGAGTGGTATGAACAAGCAACGAATAATGGATATTCGCCTTTTGCTCCTGGATGTCGATGGAGTTATGACAGATGGTGGCATTGCTTACGACAATAATGGGGTAGAGACCAAGCGCTTTCATGTGCGCGATGGACATGGATTGAAATTGGTTCAACGCGCGGGAATTGAAGTTGGAATTATAACCGGACGCGAGTCCGATATAGTAGAGAAGCGTGCTGCAGAGCTCGGGATCACTCGTATATTTCAAGGAGCGAAGAATAAAATTGAACCCTATGAGCAGATTCTGCTTGATAGCGGCTATTCTGACCATCAGGTAGCCTATGTAGGAGATGATCTGGTGGATCTGCCCATATTGCGGCGGGTTGGTTTTGCGGTAGCGGTGGCTGATGCTGTGACTGAGCTTAAACCCTTTGTCGACTATATCACCACTACTCAGGGAGGCAGAGGTGCAGTGCGTGAGGTGTGTGATCTTATTTTGAAGCAGAGCGGAAAGTGGGAGCAGGTCACTGCACGTTATTTTGACGTGCGGGATAATCCATAGAGCTATGCTGGATGTTTCCCATCTTAATCCTCGCACTGAGCGGGTCCGATTATGCTGACACGTCAGAAAATCCGTATCATACTTTTAGGGCTTATTCTGCTCTTCAGTCTTGGGGTTGGGATAACTATTTTCACTCATCAACGCCTGGATGATAGGGAAGAGATTATTGAAGATATCACTGTTGAAGCAGATGCGGCTTTGAACCAATTTACCTACACTCAAATTGAGGATGGTGAGCCTAAATGGGATATTGAAGCGGAACGTGGAACCCATGATGCCAAGGCCAACATCACCAATCTGGTGGATATAAAAGCTGAATTCTTTGGCGATACTCCGAATGGGAGCATTACCATGACTGCTAATACGGCAGAAGCCATGTTGGATAGCGAAACCATAGTAGCACGCGGTGATGTAGTTGTGACTACAGCGAGCGGATATCAACTTAGAACTACGGAGCTTGAATACTCCAAACAGAATATTGAGAAGGCCGATACTTCTCGGGACAGCAATGTTGATGGAGTAATCCATTCCAGGGAAATTGTTGAGTTTGAAGGGGATAAATTACGCATTCAGGGTTTAGGGATGACATATCAGATCGGTCCCAGATTTCTCCAGATCCATAACGAGGTAAGTGCACATATTTTACCGCATTCAGAGTCAGATAGCCGTGATATGTCCAATGTTGCTGCACAGGATAAGCAATAGTGGCACGCTCAAGCTAATGGCAGGAGATAAAGCATGTTAAGCTCTATATTTTGTAGCATTAAAAGAACAACAAGGGCTCTGTGTTTAATTCTGTGCACTACATTCCTGCTGGGGACGACCTCTGTGTGGGCACAGGAAGGCTCTATGGATGAAGAAACTGGAGGACATGAAGAGGTCGGGCGGAAGAAGAGTGGTCAGGTAGAAAAGATCAACCACGACTCCTCCCACCCGGTGGACATTACATCTGATTCTCTGGATGTAGATGATAAAAGGGGAGTGTTTGTGTTCCGTGGTGATGTGGTAGCCAAGCAGGATAACGCTACCATATATTCAGACCGGTTAAGTGTATTCTATACTTCCCCCCCAACAACCAAGGATGATACCGACCCTGCCGATACGCAGGATCGCAGTATTGAAAAAATTGTAGCTCTGGGTTCAGTTAGAATCGTGCAGGAAGGACGTATAGCTACCGGAGAGCATGCAGAATATTTGTATACTGAGGGATCTGTGATTTTGACCGGTTCCCCCAAGGTGATGCAGGGCGACAACACCATAGCCGGGGAAAAAATAACGGTTTACCTTGATGGCGCGAGTAGCACAGTTGAGGGAAGCTCGCGTGAGAGGGTTAAGGCTACTTTTGTACCGGATGATGATGAGAGTAAATAAGCATAAACTTCAAGCTGAAGGGTTACACAAATCCTATGGCGGCAGGCAGGTTGTCAAGGGGGTCAGTATAAGTCTTGATTCCGGTGAAGTTGTCGGATTGCTCGGACCCAATGGCGCGGGGAAAACCACATCTTTTTATATGATTGTCGGGCTTGTGCGTCCTGACAGCGGCCAAGTGGTTCTGGATGATACAGAGGTCTCCCTCTGGCCTATGTATAAAAGGGCTGCAGCCGGTCTTGCTTATTTACCTCAGGAATCTTCGGTGTTTCGCAAGCTCAGTGTTCAACAGAATCTCCTTGCGGTTCTTGAATACCATGTTGCAGACAAGCTCCAGCGGGAAGAACGATTACAGGAGTTGCTGGAGGAATTTCGCCTTACCCATGTAGCTGATTCCCCCGGATATGCCCTTTCGGGAGGTGAGCGGCGGCGTACCGAGATTGCCAGAGCATTGGTGATTGATCCACGTTTTATTCTCCTGGATGAACCTTTTGCCGGGATTGACCCCCTCGCAGTGATTGATATTCAGAAAATCATTACCAGTTTAAGATACCGGGGAATCGGGGTGCTGATCTCGGACCACAATGTGCGTGAAACTCTCGGTGTGTGTGACAGGGCCTACATCCTTAACGATGGCGAGCTTCTGGAAGAGGGGAATCCGGAACAGATTGCCGCTAGCCCTAAGGCACGCCAAATATATCTTGGAGAGGACTTCCGCCTTTAGCGCATGTACTTGCCGGTTTGTTTAGGCATAGGGATGCAGTTGCTGTTAGAATAACCCTGTTTGCCGGAATCAACCGGATTTGCATTAAATTGTATTTATGATCGGGATGCCCTATGGCACTGGAACTTCGACAACAACTTAAGCTTAGCCAGCAGTTGGTTATGACGCCACAGTTGCAGCAGGCTATTAAACTGCTGCAACTTTCCCGTGTCGAGCTGGAAGAGGTGGTCGAACAGGAGCTGGAGGAAAATCCGCTGTTGGAAAAAGGGGATACGGAGGAGGTTGAACCCGATTCCCAGACTCAGACAAAAGATGATTCATCAGAAGGTTCGTCGGATGCCGAAACCACAACGGAAGTGGGCGAACCACAAGGTCTGGCGAGTATTGAAGATTGGCAGAGCTATCTTCAAGGCTACAGTCAGGGGGGAAGTATTGCTGAAGGATCAGACGATGATCAGCCATCATACGATAACACCCTGAGTGTTACTCAGACCCTGCATGATCACCTGATGTGGCAGCTCCAACTCGGTCGCTTCCCGGAAGAGGTATTGTCAGCTGCCGGAGTTATTCTGGGTAATCTCGATGAAGCGGGATATCTAAGCTTTCCCCTGGAGGATTTGCAGCATCAGTTTGGCATTTCCGAAGAGCTGCTCTTGAGAGCTTTGGAAATTGTGCAACAGCTTGATCCCCCGGGTGTGGGGGCGCGAAATTTAAGTGAGTGTCTCCATTTGCAGCTCAAAGCTTTGGATCTTGAGGGTTCACTTGCAGATATTATCGTCACTCGCTACAGTGAAGAGCTTGAGACGCGGCGCTATAACGTAATTGCACGCCATTGCCGGGTTTCTGAGGATGAAATATACGCTGCTGCCCGGGTATTGCGTGAACTCGACCCTTATCCGGGAAGTATGTTCAGCAGCGGTGATGTTCAGTATATAAGCCCGGATGTGTTTGTGCACAAAACTGAGAACGGGTATGCCGTAAGTCTCAACGATGACGGCCTTGCCAATCTTGGCATCAGTTCCTACTACGCTAATATATCTAAACAGGGGCTGGATGATAAAACCAATGAATATCTGCAGGAAAAGTTGCGCGGAGCACAGTGGCTTCTGAAGAGCATTTATCAGCGCCAGAAAACCATCTACCGAGTCACAGAAAGTATAGTAAAGTTTCAGCAGGATTTTTTTGACAAGGGGATCAATCACCTGAAGCCGCTTGTTTTACGCGCTGTAGCGGAAGATATTGGTATGCACGAGTCTACTATCAGTCGTGTAACAACCAACAAGTATCTTCAGGCACCCCAGGGGCTGTTTGAGTTGAAGTATTTTTTCAACAGTGGTATCGGTACATCTACAGGTAACGATGTTGCTGCTGAATCGGTAAAGAACCGTATCCGCGACATAGTTGCGGCAGAAAATTCCCGGAAACCGTATTCAGACCAGAAAATTGTCAAGATGTTGGCAGAAGAGGGGATCAATATAGCCCGGCGTACCGTCACCAAATATCGTGAGATGCTGGGGATCCGATCATCAACCGCGCGCAAGCGTTTATTTTAGCAACATGGAGGATTAATCTATGCAGATAGCTGTAACCTTTCGTCACATGGATAGTAGCGATCCCGTACGCGAGTACGTCGAAGAAAAGCTCGCCCGGGTAACGAAATATATTGAAGAGCCTATTGAAGCCCAGGCCGTTTTGATGGTGGAAAAAAAGATTCGCAATATTGCTGAAGTTGTTCTCACCGCCAAAGGGATTACCATCAAAGCATCAGCTGAAGTAAACGATGATATGTATGCGGCTATTGATGCTGTAGTAGACAAGCTGGAACGCCAGCTCAAGCGCTACAAAGATAAACTTAAGGACCACTCTCCGCGTAAAGGCAAGGGACGCAATGTCACCAAGTCAATTATCGAAGCTGCGAGTATCGATGAAGGCGCGGATGAGCCCAAGATTGTTAAAACCCACAGTTTTCCGGTCAAGCCGATGTCTCTTGACGAAGCGGTCATGCAGATGGATCTGATGTATAAAGATTTTCTGGTATTTACCGATGATACTTCTGAAGAAGTAAATGTTATCTACCGCCGCAAAGACGGCAACTACGGATTGATTGTACCCGAACGTTAACCCGAATATATGCCGGACAGAAGTTTTTGATGACATTGTCCGGCATTTTATTAAAGAAGTGATATGAATATAGCAGAATTACTCGATTATTCCGCAGTTGAGGCTCATATAAAAGCTGAGAGCAAAGAAGAGCTTCTCGAGGAGATGACCGATGTTATGTTGCGATCAGCACCAATGCTCGATCGCTCCCAGGTGTTGAGTGTATTGCAGGAGCGCGAACGCCTCGGTAGCACCGGCATCGGGGATGGTGTCGCCATCCCGCACGGCAAAATAGCTGATATCAAACAGATGTATCTGGCTTTTGGGCGCAGCGTTAAGGGGGTTGACTTTGATTCTATGGACGGCAAGGCGGCTCATCTTTTTTTTCTGCTAATTGCCCCTGAAGAATCTATAAGCGCCCATTTAAAAACCCTTGCACGCATTTCAAAACTGTTGAAAAAAGAGCGCGCGCGTAGGCAGTTGCTTGAAGCTGAAGACTCCGAGGAGATCTACAAAATAATTTGTTCTGAAGATAGTGACTGAGCCACGGGATTTACATGTATAAACTCAGCGTCAAAAGCCTCCTGGCTGAAAAAGAAACCGGTTTTGAGCTGGAGGTTATGTCCGGTACGGCAGGATTGGATAAAACGATTGAATCGCACAGAATTCAAAAGCCCGGTCTTGCACTGGCCGGGCATTTGAGTTTTCTTCATCCGACACGCTTGCAGATCCTTGGTTCAACTGAACTGAGTTACCTTGAAAGCCTGTCAGAAGACATCGCAAAAAGAAATGTAGAGCAGTTCTGTGCACTGGGGTTCTCTTGTATGATAGTAACCAAGGGTCAGGAAGTTCCCCGGGTGCTGCTGGATAAAACGCGTAAATACTCTATCCCTTTGTTACGTACTCAGTTGCAGAGCTCCACCTTTATATCTCTTGTAAGCAGATTTCTCGAAGAGCGTCTCCTTCCCGAAACCTCGGTCCACGGGGTGCTGGTAGATGTGTTCGGTGTTGGTGTCCTCCTTATGGGTAAAAGTGGTATCGGCAAGAGTGAGTGCGCCCTGGATCTGGTGTTACGCGGACACCGTCTTGTTGCCGATGATGTAGTAAAGGTTCGCACCAAACTCCCTAAAGTGCTGTTTGGTGAAGGTAGTGATTTGCTTCATTATCATATGGAGATCCGAGGTCTTGGAATTATAAATATCAAGCATTTGTTCGGAATCTCGGCTATCCGCGAACGTAAAAAAATAAATGTGGCGATTGAATTAACCGAATGGCAGGATGGAGAGGCCTATGATCGCCTCGGTATTGACGATCAGTATTATGAACTGCTCAAGATTAAAATTCCGCTTTTGAAGGTTCCTGTATGTCCGGGACGCAATATTTCCTCCATTATTGAAGTTGCAGCCCGTAATCAGCTGCTAAAAGAGATGGGATACAACAGTGCGCAAGAATTTCAGGATCGCCTGGAAAAGCGCATGGCGGAAGTAGCGCAACAACACTCACAATATATTATAGGTGATAACCTGGAGTAATGTCGGTGCGTTTTATCATAATCACAGGGTTGTCCGGCTCTGGCCGTACCACGGCGGCACGGGTACTTGAAGATGAGGGGTTCTATGTTATTGACAACTTCCCTCTGGCCCTGGTGCCACAATTTCTTAAATTGAATCAGGATAACCCCCTGGCGCAGTCAGCCGGGATTGCACTGGTTATGGACGTGCGTAATCCACACTTCTCGGTGGAGAGTGAATCCAGCATTCAGGCCGTTTCTGCGGCCGGGTATGACCTCGATATCCTTTTTCTTGATTCCTCTGACGATATTCTTATTCGGCGTTTTTCCGAAACCAGGCGACGCCATCCTCTTTTTGCTTCTGAAGGTTTGACCAGTTCAATTGCTGCGGAACGTAAAATGCTGGCGGGACTACGCAATAAAGCTACTGCTATCATTGATACGAGTTCCCTGTCCGTCCATGAACTCAAAGCCAGCGTTCTGCACCATCTTTACAATGATACGGGTGCTGGTTCTGCCATGATGATGCGTTTGGAATCCTTTGGTTTCCGCTATGGGTTGCCTGTTGACGCTGATCTGGTTATTGATGTACGTTTCTTGCCCAATCCCCACTACATAGAGGCTTTAAGCCCTCAGTGCGGTCTCGATGAAGATGTTGCGAGGTATGTTTTAAGCAAACCTGTTAGCGCTGAATTTCTCGAGCGTACCCTTGCGTGGCTTAAGTTTGTCCTACCTCTGTATCAGGGAGAAGGGAAACACTACCTGACCATCGCTATTGGATGTACCGGTGGTCAGCACCGCAGTGTTGCTATTGCTGAAAAATTACAGGCTGAATTGTTGGCTGTTGCCTACAGTGTAAGGGTTACACATCGGGATTTAGTCAGGGAGAGATAATGGTCGGACTGATTATTACAGCACATGGTGGCATTGCGGCTGAGATTTTGCGCTCGGCAACATCCATTATGGGACCATTGCCCCAGGTGCAGGCATTAACCATAGAGCGCGGGGCAGATGTGGAAAATATCTATACCCAACTTGAACACGCCATTGTAGAGGTAAATTCCGATGGTGACGGAGTTCTGATTATGACCGATATGTTTGGTGGAACTCCGGCTAATATCTCCAATCGATTTCTTAACACTCCCGGGATTGAAGTTCTCAACGGGGTGAACCTTCCCATGGTACTTAAATTCTGTGGCAGCCGAGATTCCATGGAGGTAGATACTCTTGCAGATTTTCTGCAACGCTACGGGAAGAAAAGTATCATTAATACCCGGGATATACTGGGCGGAATGGAGGTGTGATGTCGGTAGTTCTGGCGCGTGTCGATAATCGACTGATCCATGGACAGGTGCTTGAAGCCTGGATTCCGCATGTGCAGGCAGATTACATAATCGTGGTTAACAATGCGATTGCTGGTGATCCGTTTCGCAAACAGCTCATGCTTGGGTGTGTGCCAGATTATCTTCAGGTAAAGATATGTTCCCTGGATGAATTGCCAGCACTGAGTCAGTGTCATCTTGAGCGACGCCATAATCTCCTCTTGCTGTTTGCAAACCCTCAGGACGCATTAAGTGCCTATAAGAATGGTCTCGAATTTTCGCGTCTCAATCTGGGCAATATGCATCTTGAACAGGGAAAGCGCTGTATTTCACGTACCTTAGCCGTAGATGATTACGATATGCAGATTCTGGATAAGTTTGCAGCTATGGGAGTTGAAGTGACTGCGCAGTGTGTCCCTAGTGACAGGGCGAAATGCTGGGATTGTACATGTCATGAACTGGGCAGCTGATCTTGGTGCAATACAGTGGGTGTTACTTGTAACCCTTGTTTTTGCAGGAGGTCTGGATAGAACCGCTATAGCTCAGACGTTGCTCTGTCGCCCTGTGGTGTGTGGCAGTTTGTGCGGTTTGGTCATGGGTAACTATGCTGCAGGACTTTTAATAGGGGCGGCGATGGAGTTGCTCTGGCTGATGCGTTTGCCAGTAGGTGCTACTGTAGCTCCTGATGATACTCAGGCAACAATATCTGCGGTGTTTTTATACTGCGGGTTTAATGCAGGGCTGCATTCTCTTTTGTCTGAACATATACTGATGGTAGCTGTGCTGTTTTTTGCTGCAGTGTTTTCCCACTTGGGGCGACTGGTTGATATCGGTGCACGTCACATTAATGGAAGAATTCAGCAGCGCGCCCAAGGCAGACTTGATCGTGGATCGCAGGGAGACTCGCTTTATATTTTGCGTTGGGCCAATCTTGCTGGGTTTGTAAGTTTTGCCCTTGCAGGCTTCTTCAGTCAGCTGATTGTTCTGTTTGCTACCCTGGCAAGTCTCGTTCTGGTCGAGCCATTACTATTAAGAATCCCCTGGGATGTATCAGTTGTGCCTGTATATGCTGCACTTATCACCGGAGTAGGCGCGGTATATGCCTGCATTACTGTTCGTTATGGTGCTGCTTTGTTCGGCATTGGCTTTGGCATAACCCTCCTAATTACCCTGGTCTGAATCTATGCATACTGTGGTAAAAAACCTTCTGAAGCTGAATCTTCGTTGCCTGCTCCTGCAGGTATGCTGGAATTTTCGTGTTTTCCAGGGGTGTGGGAGTGCATGGATAATGCAGCCATTTATTCATAATGGCACTGATAATCAAAGAAACAGTAATTCAGGCACTTCGCCTCATTCCTCTGGCCATATAACGTATTTCAATACAAATACATTTTGTGCTCCTACAGTGTTTGCAGCGCAGTTGGCGTTAATTGAAAAGCAGGCGCGCGGTGAGTACGTTGTTATTGGCCCAGAAGAGTTTGCCGCTGCAGTGATGGCCCCGGTTGCCGCGGTAGGAGATGCTCTGTTCTGGGGCGGTTTGCGGCCCTTAGCCGCTCTGACAGCTATTATCCTGATTCTCCAGGGGTGCCTGTGGGCTCCACTTGTGATTCTGGTTTTATTTACGTTGCCCAGTTTATTTGTTCGCATTGCGGGCAGTCTGCTTGGATATGCACGTGGCGCCCAGGTAGTAGCGCTTGTTCAACAGCTTCATCTGGCTAATCTGGCTGTAAGGCTCAAACAGATAAATGTTCTCCTTCTGGGGGTGATTGCCGCATTAGCCTGGCGTGGACTCGATGCTGAATTAAATCCAGAACTCAACGGTTCCATGTATCTGGCGGCGCTGATTCTGCTTGGTGTCGGAATAATTATTCTTTTGCTACGGCGCCGGATCCCTGTCGTGGTTGTGCTGGGAGTTGCCCTGATCCTGTCTTGCACTGCCGTGCGTGTCGTTTAATCATTAACGCCATTTTTTATATATAAGGTAAGATACACATGGATTGTATAGAAAGAGAGCTAGTCATTCAGAACCGCCTCGGTCTTCATGCCCGTGCAGCGGCTCAATTCGTGCAATTGGCAAATCAGTACACTTGTGAGATTTTTATTGAAAAAGATGGTGAGGAAGTTAACGGGAAAAGCATTATGGGTATTTTGATGCTCGCGGCACCTAAGGGGACCACAGTAGTTCTCCGCACCCAGGGAGATGATGCTCAGGATGCGCTTGATGCACTTCAGGACTTAATCGATGATAAGTTTGGCGAAGATTAGCATGCGACAGACCTCCTACACAGGCATTGCCGCTTCACCCGGTATAGCCATTGGCGAGGTGCGTCTTCTTGACCGAAGACGGGTTTCGGTCCAGGAGCAGGAAATTGACGCTACAGAGGTCGATGAGGAGATACGCATTTTTCTCGAGGCCGTTGAGCGCTCCAGAGATCAATTGATGTCAGTTCAGTCAGAATTGATAACACAAAGCAAGACCGAGCACTTCTATGTCATTGATACTCAGTTGATGATTCTCAATGACAGTATGCTTATCGATTCGACTACTGAACTTATCCGTGATGAACTGATTAACGCCGCCGGGGCTCTGAAGCGGGTATTACATCGCTTTGCAACTGTGTTTGACCAGATTGAAGATGAATATTTGCGCGAGCGTGGTTCAGATGTTGAATTGGTAGGCGAACGGATAATTCGCAATATTCACGGGATGGAGCAACCCGAGGTTGGTGAGTTGGAGCGCCGTTCGGTGATTGTTGCGCATGATCTCTCCCCGGCGGACACCTGCCAGTTAGATGCAGAACATGTAGTTGCCTTCGTAACGGACCTTGGGGGAAGAACCTCACATACAGCAATTCTGGCGCGCTCTATGGAGATTCCTGCTGTAGTAGGATTGGAGAAGATTACGCGTCAGGTTGCAGATAATACCCCGGTGATCGTAGATGGTAACGGCGGTTTACTGGTGTGTAACCCGGACAAGGAGACTCTGAAGAAATATCTTGAACTCAAGCGACGCTACGAATTCTACAAAAATCAACTGCGCAGTTACTGCGAGCTTCCAGCAGTAACTGCAGATGGCAAGCTTGTTTCCATGCAGGCTAATATTGAGTTTTTACAGGAAGCTGATATTGCGATTAACAATGGTGCGCAGGGAATAGGGCTGTTGCGTACTGAGTTTATGTATATGGCACGCTCAACTCCACCAACAGAAGAGGAGCAGTTTCAGTCGTATAAAAAGGCAACAGAGCTATTTGCCCCCTATCCGGTAACCATCCGCACTCTCGACATAGGTGGAGATAAATTCGTTAGCGACATCAGCCTGGATGATGAATCAAACCCTGCTCTGGGTATGCGTTCAATCCGTCTGTCCCTGTGGGAAAAGAAGCTGTTTCACATACAATTACGTGCTATATTAAGGGCATCTGCGTTTGGAACTGTGCGCCTGATGTTTCCTATGATTTCCGGTCTTGCAGAGGTCAGAACATGTAAGGAAATTGTTACTCAGGTAATGGAGGAACTAGACTCTGAAGGGGTGAATTTTAATCGCAATATCGAAGTGGGTATCATGATGGAGACCCCTTCAGCGGTATTTGTTGCCGATATTCTCGCTTCTGAAGTTGATTTCTTTTCCATCGGCACCAATGATCTGATCCAGTATTGCCTTGCAGTGGATAGGGGAAATGAGCATGTAGCCTATCTCTACGAGCCTTTTCATCCTGCAATTCTGCGCGCCCTGAAACGTATTGCCGAAAGTGCTGATGCTGCAGGGATTGATCTGTGTGTATGTGGCGAGATGGCGGCTGAGCCCATGTTCAGTATAGTGCTGGTTGCCTTAGGGTACAACCAGCTTTCAATGAGCAGTCAGGGCATTTCGCGTGTAAAAAAGCTTGTTAGACAGTGGGATACCTCGCACAGCGAAGAACTGCTTGATGCACTTATGGCGCAGAAGACCGCCGCCGATGTGTTGAGGGTCCTTAAAGGCAAACTGGTAGAATATCTGCCTCAGGTTGATCCTGATCTGGACTATTGATTGAGATCAAGGCTTTGCGGTTCAGTGCCTGGCGCAGTTCCGCTTGAAATATAATCTTTAACAGATTGTTAGACATTTATATAACACGAGAAAGGTGCTTAAGCTATGTCCATGACAGATTATATGTTCACATCAGAATCGGTGAGTGAGGGCCATCCGGATAAAATGGCAGATCAGATTTCGGATGCCATTCTCGATGCCCTGCTCGAGCAGGATAAACATTCGCGGGTTGCATGTGAAACCCTTGTTAATACAGGTCTTGTTGTCCTTGCAGGTGAGATAACCACCCATGCGCATGTTGATTACCAGGAGGTGGCGCGCAATACCATTCGCGATATCGGTTATGTGAGCTCTGAAATGGGCTTTGATGCCGATACCTGTGCAGTCTTGACCAGTTTGGATCGCCAGTCGCCGGATATTTCTCAAGGAGTTACCCCTGGGCAGGGACTATGTCTTGAGCAGGGTGCAGGTGATCAGGGTCTTATGTTCGGTTATGCTTGTGACGATACCCCGCAGCTTATGCCCATGCCGATAATGTATGCACATGCTCTTACCAGTAAACTGAGCAAAGTGCGCAAAGAAAATGTTGTAGATATCCTGCGTCCGGACAGCAAAGCTCAGGTGTCCATAGAGTATGAAGGGCACACCCCCAAGCGTATAGATGCCGTGGTTGTTTCTACCCAGCATATAGCCTCAGCTACGCATAAAATGGTGGAAGAAGCGGTGATGGAAGAAGTTGTGAAAAAGGTGCTTCCAGTAGAGCTGCTTGATGACAATACCAAGTATTTTATTAATCCTACAGGCAAGTTTGTTGTCGGCGGTCCCATGGGGGACTGTGGCCTGACGGGAAGAAAAATTATTGTCGATACCTACGGCGGACAGGGGTCTCATGGTGGAGGCGCATTTTCCGGAAAAGACCCATCCAAAGTAGACCGCAGCGCTTCTTACATGGGACGCTATGTGGCAAAGAATCTGGTCGCGGCTGGCCTAGCACGCTGCTGCGAAGTTCAGATGGCTTACGCCATAGGAGTAGCTGATCCGGTATCTGTAATGATCAACACCTTTGGTACCGGTGCGATTGAACCGAATAGGATTGCGACGATTGTGCGCGAAGAATTCGACCTGCGCCCGGCTGCTATAGTCGAGACTCTCGACCTGCTGCGTCCTATTTATGCTGATACTGCTGCATACGGTCACTTCGGGCGTGAATTGCCCAATTTTACCTGGGAAAAAACCGATAGAATTGAATCGCTCAGAAGCCGCGCTGGGCTGTAGCAGGCAAAAACGACCACGCAATATGCATTTTCGCAATTAATTAAATTTGAGAGAAACGGGTGAATTGTTTTGAGTAAAAATAGTGAAGCTGTAGTTAAGGATATGAGTCTTGCCCCCTGGGGCAGAACCGAAATTTCCATAGCAGAAAAAGAGATGCCCGGTCTTATGTCCGTGCGCGAAGAGTATCGGGCACAGAAGCCCCTGAGCGGAGCCAGAATATCGGGCTCTCTGCATATGACCATCCAGACCGCTGTGCTCATAGAGACCCTTGTGGACCTTGGCGCTGAGGTGCGCTGGGCCAGCTGTAATATTTTCTCTACTCAGGATCATGCAGCCGCGGCCATTGCTGAAACAGGCGTGCCGGTGTTTGCATACAAGGGGGAAACCCTTGAAGAGTACTGGTCTTTCACGAAAAAAGCACTCTCTTTTCCGGAGGGGCCTAATCTGATTGTGGACGATGGTGGAGATGCAACCCTGTTGCTTCACCGTGGACTCGAGCGTGAGGAGGAATTTGAACGCACCGGTGTTAAGCCGGAAGTCTGCACAGACCACGAAGAGATTGAGACTGTAGATCGCCTCCTGAACTCCACTCTGGATGAAGACCCAGATTTCTGGCGTCGCACCAATGCAAGCATGCTGGGTGTGAGTGAAGAGACGACTACCGGAGTTCACCGGCTATACCAGATGGCCCGCGATGGCAAGTTGCTGTTCCCGGCTTTCAATGTCAATGATTCGGTTACCAAGAGCAAGTTCGATAATCTCTATGGTTGCCGCGAATCCCTGATTGATGGAATCAAGCGCGCCACTGATGTCATGATAGCGGGCAAGCGCTGTGTTGTCCTGGGGTATGGCGATGTAGGCAAGGGATGCGCTCAGGCGTTCAGCGGCATGGGTGCCATGGTAAGTGTTACGGAAATCGATCCCATTTGTGCACTGCAGGCCACCATGGAAGGTTTTAACGTGGTGGATATGGAAGAGGCTTGTGCCTGGGGTGATATATTCGTAACCACCACCGGCAATGTCGACGTGATTACTCGATCTCATATGGATAAAATGAAAGACCAGTCTATAGTGTGTAATATCGGGCACTTCGATTCTGAAATTCAAGTAGATTCTTTGTTCTCTGATGCCAGCCTTGAGGTGAAAGAGATCAAACCCCAGGTGGATCAAATTATCTGGCCAGACGGAAAAAGCATAATTCTGCTTGCGAAGGGGCGACTGGTAAATCTTGGATGTGCCACCGGGCATCCGAGTTTTGTCATGAGTAACAGTTTTGCCAATCAGGTTCTGGCTCAGATCGAGATATGGCAGAACCACGCAAAATACGATAAGCAGGTGTATGTATTGCCCAAATCCCTGGATGAAAAAGTAGCTAAGTTGCATCTGGATAAATTGGGAGCAAAGTTGACTCGTCTTACACAGAAGCAGGCGGAATATCTCGATATCCCTGTAGATGGTCCGTATAAGCCAGACTATTATCGATATTAAAGCAAGTTCGCATATCTGTAACCACAAAGCCCCGTTGAGTCTTGATTCAACGGGGCTTTGTGGTTACAGCGCTGTTGGATTTGGTTTATTCGCGCGTTGAGAGGATCAGAAATACACTCAGGAGCAGAAAAATGACGTCAGCTGACCATGCAGCTAATAACGGGGGGAGAATTTCGGCATATCCAAAAGCGATAAGCGTGGATTGTGTTACAAAAAAAGCCATCCCGATCATGATGCATACTGATATACCCAAACCAAGATTGATGTTACGCGATTTTTGCAATGCAAATGGAATCCCCAGCAGTGCCATAATGAGTGATACCAGCGGTTGGGCAAGTTTGGAATGCATGTCTACCACATATTTCGTGTTGTTAAGACCTGCCTTTTCCAGCTGACGCGAAATATCTCGTAACTGTGCATAACTCAACTCTTCTGCCTCATTTTCGGTAGAGCTGAAGTCTTCCGGTGTCTTGTTGAGGTCGAGGGCAACTTTGTCGATGCGATACTCGCGGGTCAGGAGACCACTGTCAGGATTAAATTCGCGTACCAGGGCATCGTGCGCATGCCATCCATCGTTGCTGTATACTGCTTGACTTGCTTTAATATAGCGCCTGTGTTCAAAATCTGCATTGAGCTCATATACACTTATTCCCTGCAGAGTTTCTGTGTTATTGCCTGTGAAATCTGTGTGATACATGGTTTCGCGGTCACGGAACCATAAATTCTGTCGCTTTCCCAGAGCAGCTGGCTTTCCTTTGACCTCTACGCGCATGACGTAATTGAATTTTTTTACCCCAGCCGGCACAACGTATTCATTTAACATAAAGTGGCCGATACCAATCAGGCATGCAATTGCGATAACGGGGGTAACAATGCGTGGCAGGCCAACACCGCCGGCGCGCATGGCGGTGAGCTCGTTGGTTTTGGAGAAGCCGCCTAGTGTAAGAAACACCCCCATCAGTACTGCTAGGGGGAGAACCTGGGAAAGGATCAGAGGAATTTTTGCTCCAAAATATATCAGATAAAGAGAGAGCTCGGCATTGTGTTCGAGAAAATTGTCTACACGCCCAAAAAAATCAATTAGCAGGTATACCCCACAAAACGAACTCAGGGAGAGGGCTACGATGCGGGTAAAAGTTCCAAGTAGATATTTCTGGAGAATTGTCATGCCAATCTATCTTTTTCGTCCAAGTCGGTATTTGAGGTAGGCTAATCCGCTGTTGATGGGATTGAAAGAGCGCTCTTTAGCGGTGGTAATAAGTAAAAAACTTCCACAAAGAGCAAAAAAGAAGCTTGGAGCCCACATGGTTACACCTGCGGGCCATCCCTGTTCTATGACCAGGGTTTTTGTGATACTCAAAAACATATAATAGATCATGAAAACAGTGAGTGAAAGAGCGAACCCGGCCCCTTTGTTGGAACGGTGTGAGCTGATTCCCAGGGGAATGGCAATCAGGCTGAATAGTATTGGTGAGATGGGCATTATCAAACGTTCGTGAATCTCTGCGCGCAGTGCCTGCTGCTTCTGTAGCTGTTTAGGGGCGGAAGCCTGTTCCAGTGAATCAAGTAATTGAAACAGGGTCTGCATTTTAGGTCGCATGTTGGAGATACCGCTTTCAGTGGCAGTTGAGTCCTCCATAGATATGTTGATATCGTAGGTAGAAAAGTTAATGATCTGCAGATTGCCTTTTTGCGTGTCCTCAGCATCACGATGGATTGCCCCATCTTTTAAATGGAGCAACATGCTGTTGCTACCCTCGTTCGTTACCAGTTTTCCACTTTTAGCGGTGACAATTGTTTGTTTCCCCCCAATGCGGGTGTCGCTTATGAAGACCCCCTCAAGCTGATTGGAATCTTTGAATACCGTGTCAGCAAAAATTGTAAGTCCAGGGAATTCATCATTAAAGACCTGCGCCCTCACAGCACCCGATGCCTTGTCCATGGCTACATTTATCGCTATGTCGCGCATTGCACGGCGTCCCGTAGGCTCTGCATAGGCGGATAGATAGGCAGTAGCACAGCATGCAAACAGGGCTAAAAAAATAACCGGATGCGCCATCTTGTATACGCTGATGCCGCATGCCTTCATAGCTACTATTTCACTATCTGCCGACATGCGCGCAAAGGTTAAAAGAACCGCCAGGAGGAACGAAAGTGGCATGGTTATGAGCATAAATGAAGGCATCATGGCCAGAAAGAGGGCCGCCACTGACCTAAGGGAAACACCGCTACCGATAACCAGGTCGGTGAGTTTCAACAGCCGGCTCAAGAGCACAATGAAGGTGAAAAGTGTCAGGCTCAGGAGAAAGTTGACCAGGATCTCGCGCGCTATATATGTTTTAATTCTTAATGCACTCATCGTGTGCGGATAGTATTACAATCGGGGCGGCTTGTAAATCGGTTCTGGCTTAATTTCCTTGCACTGGGTTGGGGTGTTATGTTATCTAGCCCTGATGTGCAAATACGCACGCCCTTGTGGATTTGCGCCCCGGTTATTGCTTCGGCAAATGGCGCAGTTGCTAACACAAGCGGCGGAGGACTAAACCACTTTACGTAACATGGAAAGGCAAAGAGATGGCAAAAGTATCAATGAAGCAATTGCTCGAGGCAGGTGTACATTTCGGTCATCAGACCAAACGTTGGAACCCGAAAATGAAACCCTACATTTTTGGCGCCAGAAATGGAATTTATATTATTGATCTCCAGCGTACCGTGCGTTACTTCCGCACTGCGTACGACTTCATCAAAGATGTAGTTGAAAGTGGTGACAATGTGCTCTTTGTTGGAACTAAAAAGCAGGCACAGGAGGCAATCCGCGAAGAGACTGTACGTGCAGGCCAGTTTTATGTGAATAACCGCTGGCTTGGCGGAATGCTTACCAACTTCGCTACTATTAAAGGCAGCATCGATCGCCTGAAAAAAATTGAGGCGATGGCAGAGGATGGTACATTCGAACTGCTGACCAAGAAAGAAGTGCTGGAACTTGAGCGTGAGCGCCTTAAGCTTGAGCGTAGTCTCGGTGGTATCAAGGGGATGACAAAACTTCCCGGCGCCATGTTTGTAATTGACCCTAAGAAAGAAGCGATCGCAGTCAAGGAAGCCAGGAAGCTGGGTATTCCTGTCGTGGCAGTCGTGGATACCAACTGCGACCCTGATGACATCGACTATATTATTCCTGGAAATGATGATGCTATCCGCGCTATCCGTCTTTTTGTTTCCACCATGGCCGATGCATGTCTTGATGGTAAGCAGGCGGCACAGGCTGCTGCTGCATCCGAAAATGAAGGCGCTGATCCGGTTGAAGAGCAGGAAAAACTGGCTCAGGAAGCCTGATAAAAGCTGAATCGCACCTAAAAGCGACCAGAGCATCAAGCCTGGTCGCTTTTAGTGTGTTAGTATATTGAATGTCTGAATAGTCGGGGTACTTACCCCTGCATAAATATATAGAAGCACAGGAGATTTGATCTATGGCTAAAATTACTGCATCTTTGGTATCACAACTTCGCAGCAAAACTGGCGCAGGTATGATGGATTGTAAAAAGGCTCTTACAGAGACTGATGGTGATGTAGATCAGGCAGTGGACTTTTTACGTAAGAAAGGGTTGTCTGCAGCAGCGAAAAAATCAGGACGTGCTGCAGCTGAAGGCCTTGTAGTTGTATCGGGGTCAGAAAAAATCGGGGCTATGGTTGAGGTTAATGCCGAGACAGACTTTGTTGCCAAAAATGATGCCTTTGTAAGTTTTGCTACCAAAATTGCCGATCTTGTTGTCTCTGATGCTCCAGCCGATATGGCAGCTCTCCTCGCTCTGCCTTTCCCTGGGACTGGTCGAACCGTGGAAGAGGAACAGATCCATCAGATTGCGACTATTGGGGAAAATATCAACATCCGTCGTTTTGAACGTCGTGAGACAAATAATGGGCTCATCGAATCTTATGTGCACGGCGGTGGTAAGATCGGGGTTATGGTCGAACTTCAGACCGATAAGCCCGACAGTGACGAGGTGAAAGCTGTGGCCAAGCAACTAGCTATGCATGTTGCCGCAATAGCTCCTCAGTACATGTGCCGCGAAAATGTGCCTGCCGACGTGGTGGAAAATGAAAAAGAGATCATGCGCACCAAGGCTATTGAAAGCGGTAAGCCCGAGAATATCGTAGAGAAAATAATTGACGGTCAGATCAACAAGTACTTTGGCGAGATTTGTCTACTCGAACAGGCATTTGTTGTGGATCCTGATCTCAAGGTAAATAAATTGCTCGAGAATACTGCTAAAGACGTTGGTGCAGAGCTTAAGCTTGTCGACTATGTACGCTACCAGCTTGGCGAAGGTATTGAGAAGAAGCAGGATGATTTTGCTGCAGAAGTTGCGTCAATGACCAAATAAGTCTGTACGAAGATTACTTGATTTTGTATTTTTGTAAAACCGGGCACCTGACCAGTTGATGTTTGCCGATCTGGCAGGTGCCGGTTTTGTCTAAGATTTAACGATCCAAACATTATTGAGGACGCCATGACTCATCCCGAACCGTACTATAAAACGATACTTCTCAAACTCAGCGGTGAAGCTCTGGCAGGTGAGCATGGTTATGGCATAGATCCACAGACTATCAGTGGAATTGCCTCAGAAATCAAAGATGTTATTGATCTGGGTGTACATGTTTCCCTGGTGATTGGTGGTGGCAATATTTTTCGAGGTCTTGCAGCGTCGGCTGCAGGTATGGATCGTTCCAGTGCTGACTACATGGGGATGCTGGCAACTGTAATGAACAGCCTTGCCATGCAGGATGCTCTGGAAAAGCAAGGGGTAAAGACCAGGGTTCAATCAGCTATAGAGATGCGTGAAATTGCAGAGCCCTATATTCGCAGGCGCGCTGTAAGGCATCTGGAAAAAGGGCGTGTGGTTATTTTTGCGGCCGGAACCGGCAATCCTTATTTTACTACAGATACTGCGGCAAGTTTGCGTGCCATGGAAATCGGAGCGGAAATTATCCTTAAAGCCACCAAGGTTGATGGTGTTTTTAATGCGGATCCGGCGTTAGATTCCGATGCTGTTAAGTACAATTCACTCTCATATCTGGATGTACTCAAGTTGGGATTGCAGGTCATGGATTCAACAGCTACATCGCTATGTATGGATAATAAGTTGCCCATTTTGGTATTCAATCTGACCCATGAGGGTAATATCAAGAGGGCGGTTATGGGCGAGGATATCGGAACAATAGTCAAAGGAGATTAGGTAATGGTCCAGGACATTGAGAAACAGGCAAAAAAGTCAATGGATAAGGCGATAGATGCACTTCAGCGTGAATTTCGCCGTGTACGTACCGGGCGAGCCTCAGCCGATATCCTGGATGAGGTGCGCGTAGAGTACTACGGCTCACCTGTTCCTTTGAGCCAGGTTGGAACTGTATCGGTTCCTGAAGCGCGTCTGATCACTATCCAGCCGTGGGAGAAAAGCATCATTCCCGACATTGAAAAAGCGATCTTCAAATCTGATCTGGGTTTAACACCTTCATCAGATAGCAATATGGTTCGTATTCCTATCCCCCCGCTCACCGAAGAGCGGCGTAAGGAGATGGTTAAACAGATTAAGGGAAAAACGGAGGATGCCAGAATCAGTATCCGAGCTGCACGTCATGAAGCAAATTCCGCTCTTAAGAAGCTGGAAAAGGACAAAGAAATAACCGAAGATGATCAGAAGCGTGCGGAGAAGCAGATCCAGGATCTCACTGATTCCTATGTAAAGAAGGTCGATGAAGTGTTTACCGCTAAAGAAGAGGAACTGATGGAGGTATAAACGCTGGTTCTTATCCGCATACTGTAAACCCGGAAGGGGGGCTTTTAGCCCCTCTTTTTTGGTATGGGGATCTAATCCTGTGAACGGGATGTGGATGAACCGTATATCGGCGATATAAATCTGTGCTTTAGGTGTTATCCCCGAGTTGAATGCTTGCTCACTTAAGTATGAACATGTTAAAAGCTTAGAGGCATTTACCCCTCGAACTTTTGAATCTGTTACAGGTGAAATTCGTATGGAGAACCCCGAACATATAGCCATTATCATGGATGGAAACGGACGCTGGGCGCGCCAGAACGGCCTGCCACGCTTCTCCGGGCATCAGGAGGGGGTTAACACCGTACGAAAGGTTGTGCGGGAATGTTCTCGTTTGCAGATCAGGTTTCTTACCCTGTATGCGTTCAGTTCAGAGAACTGGCATCGCCCGGAGCAGGAGGTGCAGGCGCTCATGAGCCTGCTTGATACATATCTGGCTAGTGAAATTTCCCTGCTGCAGCAAAACGATATTCGCCTTAATGTCATTGGTGATCTTGCCCGTTTACCTGTACATTTACGTGAGAAGGTTCAAGATAAGGTATACCAGACCCGGAACAATTCTGCTATGACCCTTACACTTGCGCTTTCTTATGGGGCACGGAACGAATTGATGCGTGCCGTATCCCATGTGTGTTCAGATGCGGCGAAAGGTATAATTAACCCGGATCATCTCGATGAACAGACTTTTTCAACTTATCTGGATACTGCAAGCATGCCTGACCCGGATATTCTCATCCGTACCAGCGGCGAGCAGCGCGTAAGTAATTTTCTACTCTGGCAGATTGCATATACCGAGCTGTTTTTTTGCTCTTGTTTCTGGCCAGAATTCGGTCTTGATCATCTCGAAGGCATAATAAAAGAGTATCAGAGCCGTTGCCGGCGTTTCGGGCGCGTAAGTAGCGAAATCTTTCCTCAATAATGATGCTTTCGAAGAAAGTATTGATTTAAATGGCTAAGCAAAAAGCGCCAAATGCAAGGCGCGTGATTGTCGAGCAATGAGGCGTACTTCCGTACGTCGAAGCAGCTAGATAATTGCAGCAACGCCGCAGTTGGTGGGTTTTTGCGACGCCATCAATAATTACTCAAACGCATTAAAGGGATATTGTGCTTAGGGACAGAATTATTACCGCTTTGATTGCCCTGCCACTGATAGTGGTGCTGACTTTGTTTGCGAGTACAGGCTTGTTTTTTGCTGTCACCCTTGTGGTTGTAGCGCTGGCTGTGCTTGAAGCTTTACACGTATTTCGCCCACGGGCAGATATGCCCCTCAAGGGGTTGGTGTTAGCCGGTGGCCTTGGGGTTTACACAGCGATATGCTGGTATCCCGCTTCGTTTGCCCAGGTGTTCAGCGTCTGTTTTTTGCTCCTGGGGACCTTCTATCTGCTGCGCTTCAGAGATGTTATCCTGGTTATCCATGACTGTGCCGTTGTCCTACTCGTTTGGGCATATGTGCCGGTTCTGTTCAGTTATATCGTGTTACTACATGCCCTCCCGGATGGACATAAGTTGGTGTTTTTGGTCCTGCTTATGACGATGGTGTGTGATTCGAGTGCATATTTTGCCGGCACCCGCTGGGGTAAGCACCGGCTTTATCCTGCTGTAAGTCCCAAGAAAAGTATTGAAGGCGCAGTAGGTGGCATCTGCGGTGCAATTATTGCTGCTTTGGCATCAAGATGGATTTATCTACCCGAATTCAGCATTATGGCTGTAGTGGGATTCGGTATAGTGATTGGCGTATTTGCCCAGGTGGGGGATTTGTTTGAGTCTTTACTCAAGCGTTCTGCCCAGGTAAAGGATTCCGGGCAGTTATTTCCGGGTCATGGCGGGATGCTGGATCGTCTTGACAGCCTGCTGTTTGCTTTCCCACTCGCATATCTTTACGTAAAGATGGTGCTTTGATGGAGGCTAAACGGATTGCTGTACTTGGCTCTACCGGTTCCATAGGAGCCAGTACCCTCGATATCGTGCGCGCCTATCCGGATCGTTACGCTGTTGATGCTCTGGTTGCCGGCAACAATATTGATGCATTGGAGTGCCAGATGCGCGAATTCAGACCGCGTATGGTGGCAGTAGAGAAAGAAGAGGTTGCCAGCGTCCTGCGCCACCGGGTTGCTGATCTGGATATTGAGGTCTTAAGCGGAGTTGATGGGGCTCGTGCATGTGCCGTCTGTCCTGGTACTCATATGATTGTATCAGCCATTGTTGGAGCTGCAGGATTGGTACCTACACTGGCAGCAATAGAAGCAGGTAAAGATATTGCTCTAGCAAACAAAGAGGTACTTGTCGCTGCTGGAGAATTGGTGATGCGCGCGGTCAAAAAAAAGGGGGTGCTTCTACTTCCGGTTGACAGTGAACATTCAGCGGTATTTCAGGCAATGGCCGGACAGCGCAATGAAGATATTCGCCGTATCATCCTCACCGCTTCCGGAGGGTCATTGTGGCATTGTGACAGACAGCAGTTGCGCAACGTTGTCCCGCAGCAGGCTCTTGCTCATCCCAATTGGGATATGGGGCGTAAAATCAGTGTAGACTCGGCAACCATGATGAACAAGGGGCTTGAAGTCATAGAGGCGTCATGGTTGTTTGATATGCCGGTTGCGAATATTGACGTACATATACATCCTCAGAGTATTGTCCACTCTATGGTTGAATATATCGATGGTGCTGTACTTGCGCAGTTGGGGATCCCTGACATGAAGGCTCCCATAGCCTACGCTCTGGCCTGGCCTGAGCGTCTTCCTCTTGAACTCGATCCGCTGGACTTGTGTAAACTTTCCGGGCTTACTTTTCATCCCCCTGACAATGAGCGTTTCCCCTGTCTCTACCTTGCATATCAGGTTATGCAGGCTGGTGGTGGGGCTCCGGTGGTAATGAATGCAGCAAACGAAATCGCTGTGGCGGCTTTTTTGCGTGAGCACATAGGTTTTTTGGATATTCCACGCCTTATTCAAGAAGTATTGCAACAGATACCGAGCCAATCTATAGCCACCCTGGACGATGTTCTCACCCTGAATGCTGTGGCGCGTAACAAGGCCTTCAATCTTATTCAGACATCAAATTTTAAGCGGAGTAATTAATGACTACCATATTTGCCGGCATCCTTATGCTGGGTGTGCTGGTGTTTGTACACGAACTGGGCCATTTTGCTGTGGCAAAATTTACCGGGGTAAAGGTGCTGCGTTTTTCCCTGGGGTTTGGCCGGAAAATAGTGGGGCGCACCTGGGGTGAAACAGAGTATCAGATCAGTCTTATCCCTCTGGGTGGATATGTGCAGATGCTCGGTGAAGGTGGCGGGGCAGAAGGGGAAGAGCGCGAGCTAAGCCCCTCTGAGCGTGAGCGCAGCTTCGCTCATAAACCTGTAGGTCAGCGCATGGCAATCGTAGCAGCGGGGCCGCTGATGAATCTGCTTTTGCCGCTGTTTTTACTTCCGTGGGCCTACTTTATCGGGGTAAACGTCCCTGCATACCTGGAACAGCCCCCCTGTGTTGGTTATGTGGTGGAAGATTCAGATGCGGCTAAAGCTGGATTCCAGCAGGGGGATTGTATTGAGGCCCTTAACGGCAAAGAGCTGCCAAGCTGGAACGAGACCAATAAGTCTCTTATCCCTGCCGCTGGCGATGAACTGGTGTTTAAGGTTCAACGTGACAGCGAAACCCTTCACCTGCGCATCGATGCGGATAATAACAGCCTTGAGGGGCTTCAATCTTTGGGGATTTTACCTCCTCAACCGCCTACTGTGGGTTCTCTGAATTCGGATATGCCCGCTGCCAGGGCTGGTATGGAGCAGGGCGATACTATTGTAAGTATCGGCAGTGAGTCGATCGATTCATGGTATGATCTGCACAATGCCATCCAGAATCTTGAAGGCGCTGAGACCACGTTTGTTGTGGAGCGCAACGGGGCATCCCTAGCGTTTGAGTTCAGCCCAAAATACAATTCGCAACGTGATATGTGGCTCGTGGGGATAACCCCTGAGCAGCAGAGTGTTCAGCAGAGCTATACCATGGTGGGGTCGATTAAGGCAGGCTATGAGCGCACTAAAGAGCTGGTTTCACTTACGGTAACATTCATCCGCAAAATGGTTGCCGGCGATGTGGCCACCGACAATATTGGCGGTCCGATTATGGTAATGCAGATTGCGGGCCAGGCAGCGCAGACCGATTTGAGCACTATCCTGACCGTGCTTGCATTTATCAGTATCCAACTGGGTATCCTTAATTTACTCCCGGTCCCTGTTCTTGATGGCGGGCACCTCATATTTTTCTTATACGAACTTATCTTCCGCCGTCCTTTGTCGCTGCGCGCGCGCGAGATTGCGCAGCAGGCAGGGCTCGGGCTATTATTGTTGCTGATGCTGCTGGCATTCTATAATGATATCATGCGCCTGTTTTTACAGTAACGCGTGCAAATTTATGCATCGAGGAATTGATGACTAAACTGCTGTTAAGCGTTGATACATCGACCCCCAGAGGTAGCGTTGCACTCGTAAGTGACACACGGGTAGTGGGAGAGATATGTCTCGATGTAAAACACCGACCCCACTCAGACTATCTGCTGCGCCATGCTCAATTTCTATTGCAGGAGAGTGGGACCACCCTGGCAGATCTTACGGGACTATGTGTAGTAAATGGACCTGGCTCCTTTACCGGACTACGGGTGGGTCTCGCCACGATTCAGGGGTTGTCTCAGAGCCTGGGGCTCCCGGTGTATCAAGTTTCATCTCTTCTTGTTATCGGATTTATGTATGGCAATGCTCCATGCGCACAGTATTCGCTCATTGATGCAAGAAAGCGTGAACTGTATGGAGCTGTTTTGCATTGGAAGGAGAACCGCCCCGATATCGAACAGATGTTTGTTCTTCCGCCATCTTCGATCTGTGAGCATATTAATAGAGTGTATCCATCCCAGAGGGTGGTGCTGGTAGGATCCGGAGCAGAATTGTATCGAGAGTTGTTTTTGCGAGAATGTGATGCAGAGTTGTGCTTTGGTGGAGCCGCATCCCATCTACCTGCAGCAGCATGTGCTGCCCAGATGCTTCTGCAGTGGCCGGAGATGTTCCATCCTGTGAAGGTGCATGAAGTAAATGCTCTGTATGTTCGTCCTTCTGATGCAGAACTCCAACGGTACGGCTGATCAATCTGGTTGAGATGTAAAACAATGTTTAGCGTTTTCATCAACAGAGTTGACAATATACCTGCCCCTTGGGTAATCTGTATTCGAACAATAAGATCGTTTGGGTTACTCTAACGCGGGAGGTGTCTTAGATGGATATTAGCCAGGAAGATATAACTCAATTAGCTTCAGATAATCCCCACTTCAGGATGCTTTATGAACAGCACCGGATTTATGAAAAGCAACTGAAAAAATACGATGACAGTACCTATGTATCGGCGGACGATGAACTGGAGCGCAAAAAAATTCAAAAACTTAAGCTTGCAGGCAAGGATGAAATGAATCATATTCTCGCCAACGCCAGAGGTCAGTAACGTTTTTCAGCGCTGTTTTCTCAGTTTATATAGAAAAGGGTTTGGGAGTTCCCAAACCCTTTTTGTACTATGGTGGCTTTTCCGCCATATCGAAACTTTGTGTTTTTGTGTCAAACAAGGGGGGGGTTATCCATGTTTGAGAAGCTATATGTGCCTTTACAGCGCACATTTAAACATAGAATGTACATATCTTAAGTAAGGATTCAAGGTGAGGGAAAATGGGTAAATATCGATCAGAGGTTTCTGTGTCAGGGAGGAATATGGCTGGAGCCAGGGCTCTGTGGCAGGCGACCGGAGTAAAAAAAGGTGATTTTGGCAAACCGGTTGTAGCAGTGGTAAACTCTTTTACCCAGTTTGTCCCCGGTCACGTGCACCTCAAGGAACTGGGGCAACTTGTGGCCACGCAGATTGATGCCCACGGTGGGATCGCGAAAGAATTTAATACCATGGCCATCTGCGATGGCATAGCCATGGGGCATGGAGGCATGCTCTACAGCCTCCCTTCACGTGAACTTATTGCGGATACCGTTGAGTACATGGTAAATGCTCACTGCGTTGATGCCATGGTGTGCATTTCTAACTGTGACAAGGTTACACCTGGTATGCTGATGGCCTCCATGCGTCTTAATATCCCCACCATCTTTGTTACTGGTGGGCCGATGGAAGCCGGGCACAGTCGTATCGGGGACAAGGAAGCCGCTCTTGATCTGGTCGATGCTATGGTTGCCGCAGCGGATTCCAATGTGAGCGATGAACATGTAGACCTGTATGAAGAGCATTCATGCCCCACATGTGGTTCCTGTTCCGGTATGTTTACCGCTAACTCCATGAATTGTCTTACCGAAGCCCTGGGGCTGGGTTATCCCGGCAATGGTACCTTGCTTGCGACCCACGCCGATCGCAAACAACTGTTCTTGCGTGCAGGTAAGGATATCGTAGCCTTGGCTAAGCGCTGGTATGAAAATGATGACCAGACTGTTCTGCCGCGCTCTATAGCTACTTTTGACGCATTTGAAAACGCTATGCGCCTTGATATAGCCATGGGTGGCTCCACCAATACGGTGTTGCACCTTCTTGCCGTTGCACGCGAGGCCGAAGTAGATTTTGGCATGGAAGATATCAATACCCTTTCGCGCCAGACCCCCAATCTGTGTAAGGTGGCGCCGGCGGTACAGCATTACCACATAGAAGATGTGCATCGCGCCGGAGGAATTTTTTCTATTCTGGGTGAGCTTGATCGGGCCGGTCTTATTAAACGTGAAGTTCCCGTCATTCATGCCAACAGCATGGGCGAGGCAATAGATGCCTGGGATCTGCGCCGGAGCGATTCAGTTGAAGTGAAACAAATGTATCTTGCGGCACCGGGGAGAAAGCGCAACCTGGAGCCATTCAGTCAGGATAAGCGCTGGCCTGATGCGGACCTTGATCGTAAGAGCGGATGTATTCGCACTTTCGAGCATGCCTATAGTAAAGATGGGGGGTTGGCGATTCTGTACGGGAACCTCGCTCCTGATGGATGTATTGTGAAAACTGCCGGGGTGGATGAGTCTATTCTTACCTTTTCCGGCCCCGTAAAAATCTACGAGAGCCAGGAGGAGTCCATTAACGCTATTTTGGGTGATAAGGTAGTGGAGGGGGATGTCGTTATTATCCGCTATGAGGGCCCGAAGGGGGGACCCGGAATGCAGGAGATGCTCTATCCCACCAGTTATCTTAAATCCAGAGGTCTGGGTAAAGCGTGTGCCCTGGTGACAGATGGGCGCTTTTCGGGAGGAACTTCCGGTCTTTCTATTGGTCATGTATCACCTGAAGCGGCCGAACAAGGGCCTATCGCATTGCTGGAAGAGGGGGATATTGTAGATATAGACATTCCGGCAAGAGCAATCAATATCCGCCTCGAAGCTCAGGATCTTGAGCAGAGGCGGGCACGCATGCAACAGCGCGGAACCGAAGCCTGGTGTCCAGTTGGGCGAAATCGAGAAGTCAGCAGGGCACTGCAGGCCTACGCCGCGACAACAACCAGTGCAGCCCAGGGTGCGGTACGTGACGTCACCCAGCTGTATAATCGTTAGAATCGGTAGCGCAAATAACTGCGCCATTGAAAATTGAGTTAATCAATTAGACTTGGTTACATATCTGTTAGTTTTACGGGAGGTGAAGCAGTGAAGAAGACAGGGTCCCAGATAACGCTCGAATGCTTGCGACTCGAAGGAGTTGAAACCATCTTTGGTTACCCGGGCGGTACCGTGATCAATCTGTACAACGATTTGATGGATTCGCCCATAAACCATATTCTCACTCGCCATGAGCAGGCCGCTGTCCATGCTGCCGATGCATTTGCACGTTCAACCGGGAATGTCGGAGTTGCTTTTGCGACCAGCGGCCCCGGTGCTACAAACACCGTAACCGGGATCGCCACGGCATATATGGATTCGATCCCCATGGTTGTTATTACCGGACAGGTTCCCACTCCTCTGATCGGCAACGATGCATTCCAGGAAGCTGACATGGTGGGGATTACCCGGCCCATAACCAAGCACAACTATCTCGTACGTGACATCAATGATCTCGCGCGCATTATAAAGCAGGCCTTTTACATTGCCCGTACCGGACGCCCCGGACCGGTATTGATAGATCTGCCTAAGGATATCCAGGTAGCCAGTACTGAATTCAGCTATCCGGATAAAGTTGAGATGCGCGGCTATAAACCCACCATAACTCCGAACCCGCGCCAGTTGGAAAAAGCGGTGGAGATGATGCTGGAGGCACGAAAGCCGGTAATTTATGTAGGTGGTGGTGCAACGCTATCGGATGTGGATAAGGATCTGCTCGAACTTGCGGAAGCAATTCAGGCCCCGGTTACTACAACCCTGATGGGGATGTCCAGTTTCCCTAAAAAACATCCACTCTCTATGGGTATGTTGGGTATGCACGGCACTTTCTATGCCAATATGGCGATAACCAATTCTGATCTGCTTATTGCTCTCGGGGCCCGCTTTGACGATCGCGTTACGGGAAAGATTGATACATTTGCCCCCACCGCCAAAATTATTCATGTAGATGTGGATCCAACCTCGATCAAGAAAAATGTCCGCGTTGATCTGCCTGTAGTCGGGGTATTGCCAAAAGTACTCCCTGCGTTAGTTGAAGGTTTGAAAAAGAAAACCGGAGAACTGCAAGAGACTCTAGCTGCTACCCAGGGCTGGCGCGATCAGGTGAATGAATGGAAAGAGCAGCACCCGATGACATACAAAAACACCAAGACCACCATTAAGCCACAGTACGTGATTGAAAAACTATGCGAACTTACCGATGAAGATGCCATTATTACCACCGAGGTAGGGCAGCACCAGATGTGGACCGCACAGTTCTATGATTTCTCCATGCCGCGCACATTTATAACCTCAGGCGGACTTGGTACCATGGGGTTCGGCCTTCCTGCCGCCCTGGGCGCGCAGGCCGCCTTTCCTAAACGGCAGGTAATAGATATCTCTGGAGACGGTTCATTTCAGATGAACTCGCAGGAACTTGCAACCCTTGTACAGTACCGTCTCCCGGTTAAAATTATCATTCTCAATAACAATTTTCTAGGGATGGTGCGTCAGTGGCAGCAACTTTTCTTTGATAAGCGCTACAGCCAGACCTGTATGGAATTGCCCATAGATTTTATAAAACTCGCGCAGGCATATGGGGCTGAAGGATTCAGAGCCACTAAGCCGGAAGATGTAGAAAAAGTTCTGCGTCAGGGGCTTGAAACCCCAGGTCCGGTAATCATGGAGTTCAAGGTAGCACGCGAAGAAAATGTTTTACCCATGGTTCCCGCAGGAGCCGGGTTGAACGAGATGGTGCTTGCATCCTGATCAGGATTTAAATCACCTCTGGATTTGAATACGTATACGCCAAAGCGTAGTTATATTAAGCTGGGAGCTTTAGTATGAAACATACAATTTCCATTCTGGTAGAAAATGAATTCGGCGTACTTCCAAGGGTTTCCGGGCTCTTCTCCGGTCGCGGATTTAATATTGAGAGCCTCTCTGTGGCTCCAACTCTGGACGAAACCATCTCGCGCATGACCATTGTAACCAGTGGTGACGACCGCATTCTGGAACAGATTACAAAACAGCTCAATAAGCTGGTTGACGTAATCAAGGTGATCGACTTTACCGCGCAGCCTTTTGTCGAACGTGAAATGGCAATGATAAAAATTGCTGCGGATATGCAGGCACGTGCGGAAATTCTGCGTATTGTGGACATTTTTCGAGCCAAAGTTGTCGATGTTACTCCCCGATCCTACTCCATAGAGGTTACCGGTGCCCCGGGTAAAATTGACGCTATGATTGAACTTCTGCGCCCCATGGGACTTAAAGAGATTGTGCGCTCAGGGCCTGTGGTCTTAGGACGTGGGCCTAAGGCATGGCGTAACGAGGACTGAGAAAAATAAGTTTTAAGCCGTATATATCAGACACAGAAGTTGCTATTGACCGCCCCTCCCGGCTGCATCGGGAGGGTTGTGGTTAAATCTATTTTTTAAGGATCGCTAAATATTTTGCTGTATCCTATGCAATGGTGTATATAATAGCTCTGTTAGCTAAGATTTAGTTTATCAAACCGTAACTATTCAGCTGAAAAGTTGGCAATGCCTATTTCAAGGAGCACATAAACCTATTCTTGGGGCTCATTGACGCCATCCGTGTCGACAGATGTCCTTTTAATGGGCACAGCAAACTCACTTATAATCATACTGAATAGTTACATCAAACCTTACAGGATGGAATGTATGCGAAATCAGAACCAGCCCGTAGCGGTAGAGGGTTACCCCTTTATTGCATTGTTTGCGTTCATAACCCTGGTATTTTCGTTGCTGGAATGGAGTTTTGTGGCGCTCATTTTCCTGTTTCTGACTCTGTTCACTGTGTATTTCTTCCGCAATCCGGATCGCACCGTTCCCCAGGGAGATGAGGTTGTAGTCGCACCGGCCGATGGTAAGGTTGTGTATGTGGGGAAGGTGAATGAAGACAGGTTCCTGCACGGAGAAGTATATAAGGTTAGTATCTTCATGTCGGTGTTTGATGTACATGTCAACCGCTTGCCTGTCTCAGGGACGGTAGTAGATCAATTTTACTCCAAGGGAAGTTTCATGAATGCTTCTCTGGATAAAGCCAGCACTGAAAATGAACAGGCTGGCATTATCATAGAAGATAGGAATAAAAATAGATTCCTCGTTGTCCAGATAGCCGGCCTGGTTGCGCGCCGGATTGTTACCTATCCGGTAATTGGCGATATGCTCGAGCGCGGGCAGCGCTACGGACTTATCCGTTTCGGCTCCCGCGTGGATGTGTTTATGCCGGCAGAGGCTCAGCTTCAGGTAAGCCTCGGTGATCGCTGTGTCGGTGGTGAAACTGTTCTGAGCAGGTTAGGATGATAGAAGATATAGACACAAAGCGGGGTAACCTGCGTAAAGGGGTTTATATCCTTCCGAACCTCATAACCACGGGGGGATTGTTTGCAGGGTTTTACGGGATAATTGCGACTATTCAGGAGTCATTCCACATCGCAGCCTGGTTTATTCTCATCTCTGCAGTATTTGATGTGCTGGACGGAAAAGTAGCACGCATGACAGGTACTACCAGCCGCTTTGGGGTGGAGTACGATTCTCTCTCCGACCTCGTAGCTTTTGGTGTTGCACCGGGAATTCTCATGTATTCATGGGCGCTGGAACCGTTCGGGCGCTTAGGATGGCTTGCGGCCTTTTTGTATGTGGTATGCGGAGCGTTACGCCTGGCACGCTTCAACGTGCAGGCTGAAACGGTCGAATCAAAGAACTTTATAGGTCTTCCCATCCCTGCAGCAGCATGTACGGTGGCTTCATGTGTGCTGCTGTTTTACTACCTTGGAGGATCTGGAAATATACGCATGGTCTCCGTGGTGATCCTTATCTACGCCCTTGCTTTCCTGATGGTAAGCAATATCACCTTTCATTCCTTTAAAGACCCGGCGCTGTTTAAACGACGGCCGTTCTGGAATCTGGTCCTGGCTGTATTTGCCATCCTTGTAATTGTCGCCCGTCCAGAGGTGATGATTTTTATCCTCTGTCTCATTTACACCCTGTTTACTCCTGTATTGGCAGGATTGGCTCAATTACGCAAATACCGAAAATCCAAGGCGAAAGTTTAGCCATTCAGAACAGGGTTTGTGGACAATTAAAAAATAACTTTGAGTTGTAAGGCTGTCACATAAACCATTGACTGATACCGCTAAAACAGGCATTTTCTAAGAAAAGCATAAAGGCATTGAAAAGGAGTAGTAGGTGTCTATGTTCTGTCGAGAGAGCCGACGGTCGGTGTGAGTCGGTACAGAACAGCATTGAACTCGCCTTGGAGCCGTGACTATGAACTCTATCCCTTTTGGGGGGTTGATATTAGTGGTCAACGTAACGCTGACGTAACCGGCGAAGTGAGCATCCTTGGACTTCAGAAGGATGGAATCAGGGTGGTACCGCGAAGCTTCAAAGCTCTCGCCCCTGTATATAAAATATACAGAGGTGAGAGCTTTTTTATTTGTGTTAATGTCAGATATTAGTACCCAGTCAATTCTGCGAAAGGGGAAAGGGGGTGGTTCTGTGGAATCGGACCTAGGTGATCTGGCTCTTAAGTGTTGTTGTGTTAGAGTGTCAGAAATGAATTTCATAAACCGCCCATTGCCATGGCAAGGGCAATAAATCGGGAGAGATAAAATGAGCGACAGAAAAAAAATCATAATTTTTGATACCACGTTGCGCGATGGAGAACAGTCTCCGGGCGCGAGTATGAATATTGATGAAAAATTGCGCATCGCCGCACAACTCGAAAAGATGAACGTTGATGTAATGGAAGCAGGGTTCCCCATTGCGTCGCAGGGAGATTTCGAGGCGGTAAAACGCATTGCACAGAGCATAAAGGGGCCGCAGATCTCCGGCCTTGCCCGTGCGAGTGACTCCGACATTGATCGGGCTTGGGAAGCGCTGCAGTATGCGGGAGACCGTGGACGTATTCACACTTTTATTGCCACTAGCGACATCCATATGAAGTACAAACTCAAAATGAGTGAGGACGAGGTTGTTGATGCTGCAGTAAAGGCGGTACAGCGCGCTGCGGGATATACAAATAATGTAGAGTTTTCAGCTGAAGATGCGGTACGTACCCGGTTGCCTTTTCTGGCGCGTGTGGTTGAGGCGGTAATCACAGCCGGAGCTAAGACGGTTAATATCCCGGATACAGTTGGGTATACCATTCCATCAGAATACCATGAGATCATTACGTACCTGAATGAAAATGTTCCCAATATCGATGAGGCTGTTATCTCTGTCCATTGCCACAACGACCTGGGGTTGGCTGTAGCCAATTCTCTTGCTGCGCTTCAGGCCGGTGCCGGGCAGGTTGAATGCACCATTAACGGTATCGGTGAGCGTGCGGGTAATTGTTCTCTGGAGGAGATTGTGATGACCCTGCGCACACGCCAGGATATTCTGCCTTTCAGTACCGACGTTGTCACTGAGCATATCTATGCTACCAGCCGTCTCTTGAGTACGGTAACCGGTCTGCAGGTGCAGGCCAATAAAGCCGTTGTGGGAGCCAATGCCTTCGCTCATGAAGCGGGTATTCACCAGCATGGGGTATTGATGGACAAATCCACCTATGAAATTATGACACCCGAATCTATCGGCCTGAATCAGAACAAGCTGGTGTTGGGCAAACATTCCGGGCGCCATGCATTTACAATGCGCCTCCAGGATCTTGGTTATAACCTGCCCCCTGAGGATATCAAGAAGGCCTTTGTACGTTTTAAAGACCTGGCGGATATGAAAAAAGAGATCTTCGATGAAGATCTCGATGCGATTATCGCCGACGAAATAATCCGAGTGCCCGAATGTTACAAGTTGCTTCAGATCAGCGTGTCTTCCGGCTCCTTTGCCGCTCCTACAGCAACTGTACAGATGGAGGTGGATGGTGAAGTGGTCAAGCGAGCCGAGATGGGTGATGGCCCCGTTGATGCGACATTCAAGGCCATTAAATCTCTTACCGGAACCGACGCCCATCTGCTTCACTTTTCTGTAGGGGCCATTACCGGCGGAACCGATGCCCAGGGTGAGTGCACCGTGCGCCTGGAAAAAGATGGGCGCGAGCAGTTGGGTCAGGGTGCGCATTCAGATATAATTGTTGCAGCAGCTAAGGCGTACATCAACGCTTTGAATAAAATCGTCTCTATCCGGAATCGTACACAGGTGAATGTATAATTTCTTGACGAGCAACCTGAACCGAGTGCAGTTCAGGATATATTTTGTTGCAGATTTTCGCTATAATAACGTCACGGTAAGGCAGGACGCAGCCGATTAAGATCAAGGTTACGTCCTGCCTTGTGTTTGTCCGGGTCTTCCCGGAATATTAACGTGTATAAGCAAATGCAGGAGAGAATATGGGCAAGACAATCGCGGATAAAATATTTTCCTCACACTTGCGGGATGAACCATTCGAGGGTACCAAAGTGCTCAATCTCGATCGTGTGTTGTGCCATGAAATTACTACACCGGTCGCTATTGCCGACCTTGAATGGCGGGGTAAGGACCGGGTATTCGATAAAAGTAAAATCAAGGCGGTTATTGATCACGTAACCCCTTCAAAAGATACCAAAACCGCTGTGCAGGCGAAGATGATTCGAGAGTGGGCTCGCCGCCATGAACTGGAAGATTTCTTCGATGTAGGGCGAAACGGCGTTTGCCACGCGCTCTTTCCTGAAAAGGGATATATCCGCCCAGGGTTTACGGTAATTATGGGGGATAGTCACACGTGCACCCATGGCGCCTTTGGAGCATTCGCTGCCGGAGTTGGTACTACAGACCTGGAGGTTGGCATATTGAAAGGTGTATGTGCCTTTCGCCACCCTGCCACTATACGAGTTAACCTGCGTGGTAATCTGCAGCCCGGAGTATATTCCAAAGATGTTATTCTGCATGTAATTGGGAAGCTCGGTGTAAATGGAGCTACAGATGCTGTGCTGGAGTTTGCCGGTCCGGTCGTAGAGGGTATGAGCATGGAAGCGCGCATGACTCTGTGCAACATGGCGATTGAGGCTGGCGGTACATGCGGAATTTGCATGCCGGATAAAGTTACCGCAGAGTATCTATGGCCCTTCATACAGGATGAATATTCGAGTAAAGAGGCCGCTGTAGAGGATTTTAAGAAATGGCATTCCGACCAGGATGCCGAATACAAAGAGATTCTGGACTTTGATCTATCAGAGCTGGAACCCCAGGTCAGCTACGATTACAAGCCTGACTGTGTTAAGCCGGTGAGTGAAATGGTAGGTGCAAAGGTTGATCAGGTCTACATCGGTACCTGCACTAATGGGCGTATTGAAGATCTGCGCGTAGCAGCTGAAATCCTTGATGGACGCACTATTGCTGATTCAGTGCGCGGAGTAGTGTCTCCCGCTACCCCTAAGATTTTCCGTCAGGCTCTCGATGAAGGGCTGATTGAGATTTTTATGCAGTCCGGTTTTTGCGTTACCAATCCAACCTGTGGCGCCTGCCTGGGAATGAGCAACGGTGTGTTGGCTCCCGATGAGGTCTGTGCTTCAACGAGTAACCGAAATTTTAATGGGCGTATGGGGAAAGGCGGCATGGTTCACCTAATGAGTCCGGCAACGGCCGCAGCAACAGCTGTAACCGGAGTTATAACCGACGCGCGCACTCTGTAATATGTGATCTGAGCAGTTTTCGGAACGATGCAACCTAAGTTTATGGATGGAATTATGGAAAAAATTTTCAAAGGACCGGCAATTTTTCTCGATCGTAACGATATCAACACGGATGAAATTATCCCGGCCAAATATCTTACTGAAGTGACGAAAGAAGCACTGCAGCCCTATATGCTTGAAGATCTTAATTTGGATGGTTTCGATCCTAACGGCGAAGAACTTAAAAATGCACGTGCAATCGTTACACGAGAGAATTTCGGCTGTGGCTCATCGCGCGAACATGCGCCGTGGGTATTTGAAGTTAATGGGGTTCATACCATTATAGCGCAGAGTTATGCGCGTATCTTCCGCCAGAATATGTTTAATGGCGGGATGCTCGCCATTGAACTGCCCCAGCAGGAAATTGATGCCCTGTTTGAACTGGGCAAGCAGGGCACTGTTACCCTCAACGTCGATGTGGATGAGCAGGTTATACATGCAAGCGTAGCTGGAAATAAAAGTGAGTTTCCCTTCGAAATTTCTGAATTCGATAAAGCCCTGGTTAAAGCAGGTGGGTGGGTCGAATTTGCAGATGCGCGCTATTAATCGGGTAATAGCTACCCTTTGAAGATGAGCATAGATAGTAGATAAAATCCCGCGACAGTTGTGTCTTGATTGGCACAGCTGTCGTGTCGTATGTGGCACATATTGGCGTTGGGTGGGAGCAGCCTGAGCAAAAATAATTGACATTTATTCTCCTGCGCAACACTATTTTATCCGTGTTGTAACTGGATAATGCGGATTACATAGATCTTTTATTACTGATTAGGAGAGATACGTGGCTGATAAATCATGGAATGTAGCTGTACTTTCGGGAGATGGCATAGGTCCCGAAGTTATGACGGAAGCACTGAAGGTGTTGGATGCAGTAGGCGAAAAATTTGATACTAAATTCAATTATACCCATGCTAATGTGGGTGGTGCCGGGATCGATAATGAAGGCAAGGCTCTGCCTGAAACAACTGTAAATACATGCAAAAAGTCTGATGCTATTTTATTCGGTAGCGTGGGTGGCCCCAAATGGGAATCACTCCCTCCGGATGAACAGCCCGAGCGAGGCGCACTGTTACCGTTGCGTAAGATCTTTGGATTGTTCTGCAATCTACGTCCGGCGATTGTTTTCCCCGCCCTGACCGGCAGTTCATCCCTCAAGGAAACTGTTATTGAGGGTGGTTTTAACATTCTTGTGGTTCGAGAGCTCACAGGTGGGATTTACTTCTCTGAACCCAAAGGTGTCGACGAAAAGGATGGCGTACGGCGTGGTTACGATACCATGCTTTATACCGAGCCTGAGATTGAGCGCATTACCAGGGTAGCATTTGATGTAGCTAGAAAACGGGGCAAAAAGGTATGCAGTATCGATAAAGCCAATGTACTTTCCACCTCAGTCCTCTGGCGCGAGGTTGTCGTGCGCGTAGCAAAGGAATACCCCGATGTTGAGCTGAGTCACATGTATGTAGATAACGCCGCGATGCAGCTGGTGCGCTGGCCCAAGCAGTTTGACGTTATGCTGTGTGGAAATATGTTCGGGGATATCATCTCTGATGAAGCAGCTATGCTTACCGGATCTCTGGGGATGCTTCCTTCCGCATCCCTCGCTGAAGGAAGCTTCGGTATGTATGAGCCCTCCGGTGGTAGCGCTCCGGATATCGCCGGGCAGGGGATAGCTAACCCCATTGCTCAGATACTCTCTGCTGCGATGATGCTACGCTATTCATTTGACATGAAGGATGCAGCCGATGCTGTAGAGAAAGCGGTAGAAGAAGTTCTGGATAAGGGCTATCGTACCGGTGATATCCACCAGGGTACGGACAGTGAGACAAAGGTCAATACAGTCCAGATGGGAGATGCTATCCTTAAAGCCCTGAATGCTTAGTATCAGACCGTTTTTTATCCATTAACAATGGCGGTTTCGGATATGCAGAGTGCTGTTTTGCCGCTCTGCATCCGGTTACCGCCAACTGACTGTAAAGGATATGTTTATGAAAGTAGGATTTGTTGGCTGGCGAGGAATGGTTGGTTCAGTTCTGATGCAGAGAATGCAGGAAGAGAATGATTTTGCTGCCCTGGAACCGGTGTTTTTCTCCACTTCTCAGGCGGGTGGGAAGGCTCCCTTCGATGCTGGTACGCTCCAGGATGCATCCGATATTGATGCTCTCAAAGAGTTGGATGCGGTTGTTACCTGTCAGGGTGGTGACTATACCAAGGATATACACCCCAAATTGCGTCAGAGTGGCTGGAACGGGTACTGGATCGATGCAGCTAGTTCCCTGCGCATGGATCCCAATGGAATAATTATTCTGGATCCGGTTAATCGACCGGTTATAGACAAGGCCCTTAATGACGGGTATAAGGATTTTATCGGCGGTAACTGTACCGTGAGCCTTATGTTGATGGCTCTTGGTGGGCTGTTTCGTGCCGGAGCCGTAGAGTGGATATCTTCCATGACCTATCAGGCGGCATCGGGAGCAGGTGCACCCAATATGCGTGAGCTTTTGAACCAGATGGGAGCACTCAATAACTCTGTATCCGATCTGCTCGAAGATCCCGGCTCTGCGATTCTTGATATAGATCGAAAAGTTACTGCAACTCTGCGTGGGGATCAGTTCCCGGTAGCAGAGTTCGGATATCCCCTAGCGGGCAGTGTCCTTCCCTGGATCGATCGAGAAGTTGAAGACGGCCAGAGCCGAGAAGAGTGGAAAGGATACGCAGAAACCAACAAGATTTTGGGCGCAGAGTCAGATATCCCCATTGATGGTGTATGTGTGCGTATCGGAGCGATGCGCTGCCACGCTCAGGGGCTTACGATCAAGTTGAAACGCGACATCCCCATTGACGAAGTAGAGCAGATGATTGCCACCGACAATGACTGGGCGAAGCTTATCCCCAATACCAAGGCGGATACTCTTGCAGGTCTAACTCCGGCTGCGGTTTCCGGCAGCCTCGAGATTCCGGTAGGGCGAGTGCGTAAGATGAAAATGGGACCCGAGTATCTCTCCGCTTTCACCTGCGGTGATCAATTGCTTTGGGGTGCGGCTGAACCATTGCGTCGCATGCTGCGCGTCCTGCTCGATGGATAGTGTATCGCCTTAATATGCCCTTTTGGAAGAACACTGCGGGTCGGCCGAAAGGCCGGCCCGCAGTGCGTTTAACACAAATTATTCAGGATACTAAACACAGATGGAATACAATATTGTCGTTGTCGGTGCCAGTGGTCAGGTCGGGGGCCAGGTAGTAAAAGAACTTGAAGCGCGTAGCTTTCCGGTTAAGCAGTTACTTGCTTTTGCATCGAAGGATTCAATCGCTGAAAGTGTCGAGTTTCTTGGTGAGGATATCGCTGTCCAGGCGCTCGAGAGTAACGCCTTTGAAGGTGCTGATATCGTGTTTTTCTGTACCCCTGCGCATGTTACCAGAGAATATCTGCCCATAGCATCACAGGCCGGGGCTTTCTGTATCGACCTGAGCCGGTCGAGTCTGGATGATAGCTCAATTCCATGCATAGTGCCTGAATTGTCTTCAAAATCATTGCTTAAGTCGCTGAATGCCGTTGCCAACCCTCCCGTAGCTGCGATTCAGGCCGCACTGGTTCTGGCTCCTTTACAGGAAGAATTTGCACTTAAGCAGGTATCGCTTACGGTATTGCAAAGCGCCTCGACTTTGGGGAAAAAGGGGGTTGAGGTGCTGCGTAAACAAAGCGGGGGTTTACTCAATGGACGTCCTCTGGAAGGTGATCTCGAAGTTGCTGGTGCTCCAACGCAAATGGCATTTAATCTCTCCCCGGTTAATCCAGGAGTAGATTCCTATTCAGGCGCGCACGAAATAGGCGACTCATTAGAGCGAGTGATTGCCAATGCTAATGCTATAGTGCAAGTGGAGGTGGTTCAGGCCCCGGTGTTTTACGCCAACGGTCTAAGTTTGGCATGTCAGCTCGGATCAGATGTGGATGAAGCTCGTTTGCTCAGTGTATTGCAGAAACAGAAGGGACTCGAGCTGATGAGTTCTATGCAACATGATTCATGTGGAATCAACGTTGCGCCGGAATATGACACGGTTCCTGTGTGCATTACGCAGATAGGGCAGAATGGACGTCTCAATATTTGGTGTGTTATTGACAACTTGCGCAAAGGCAGCGCCCTCAATGCCGTTCAGATTGCTGAATTGTATATTGCAGGTTGAAAAGTGTAGGTAAAGTGCAGCCTGAATTAGTTTATTTGGATTATCTTCACACCTTGATTTGGAGATCGCTATCTGATGGCGCGAGTATGTTTAACCATTGAGTACGATGGTACTGCTTATCATGGCTGGCAGATTCAACCAGAGGGGCATGGAGATACTATTCAAGGCGTGGTTGAATCTGCTCTGGAGACGATTGTTAAACATCCAGTCCGTCTGCATTCATCCGGACGAACCGATGCCGGTGTGCATGCTCTGGGGATGAAAGCTCATTTCGATACCTCAACCCGATTGCCCGAGGCTGCCTATTGTGAAGGGGTTAATGCACGGCTCCCCAGAGATATTGCCATTAAAGACGCTGTTTTCGTAACAGAAGATTTTCATGCCCGCTTCAGCGCCCAGGGAAAACTCTACCGCTACACCATATATACTGCCTCCGTACGTTCACCCTTGCAGCGTTTATACGCCTGGCATATGCGGCACACACTTGATATGAAAGCCATGCAACAGGTTGCCTCTCTTCTGGAGGGAAGACACGACTTTGCCGCTTTTCGCTCCTCTTCGTGTGCTGCACAAACAACAATCCGTACACTTCATTCAATTCAAATCAAACAAAAGGGCGAGTTTATAACAGTCGATGTCTATGGCGACGGGTTTTTGAAAAACATGGTGCGAATTATTATGGGATTGCTTGTGGCCGTGGGCAAGGGGAAGATTGCCCACGAAGCTGCGCAACAGATGCTTGCCAAGCAACTACGTCCGCGCCAGGTACTTACTGCTCCTGCGGCCGGATTGTGCCTGATGCGGGTCGATTACAAAAAAACCTTATAGGGCGCAGGCAAAACACTTGACGTAAATGTATAGATCGGCTAGTCTTTGCCCTTCTGTGAGCCCCGTACAGCTACGCAGAATTTATATAAATACGAGAGGATAACAATGAGCACGCAGACAGTTAAGTTAAAAGAGATCGAACGCAACTGGTATGTCATCGATCTGGATGGCAAAGTACTTGGCCGTACCGCCACTGAGATTGCGCGGATACTCCGTGGTAAGCATAAGCCGACTTTTTCCCCCAGCGTTGATGCGGGAGATTTTGTTATTGTTATTAATGCCGAGAAGCTGCTCCTGACCGGCAATAAGATCAATGACAAAATGTACTACCATCACACTGGATATCCGGGTGGCATCCGTTCCATTAATGCCGCGCAGCAACTGGAGAAAAAGCCGGAAGATTTGGTTTTCAAGGCCGTGAGAGGCATGCTGCCCAAAAACAGACTGGGGCGCCAGATGCTGAAGAAGCTGAAGGTTTATGCCGGATCTGAGCATCCGCACGCAGCTCAGAAACCCAACGTACTTGAAATTCAATAGCGCAGGAGATTGACAGAATATGGCTGAACAGTGTTTTAGTGCCACCGGCAAACGCAAAACATCCGTTGCACGCGTACGGATGAAGCCGGGCAATGGCAGTATCGTAGTAAACAAGCAGGACTATAATGATTATTTCGGACGTGAAACCTCTAAGATGGTTATCCGTCAACCTCTCGAGTTGACTGACACCCTCGGCAAGTACGATGTGCTTGTCAATGTTCGAGGTGGCGGCCCCTCCGGGCAGGCCGGTGCTATCAAGCACGGTATCACTAAAGCTCTGCTGGAAATTGATGGGCAGTTGCGTCCGGTACTTAAGCAAGCTGGATTTATCACCCGCGACAGCCGCATAAAAGAACGTAAGAAATACGGTCGCGCTGCAGCTCGACGCAGTTTCCAGTTTTCGAAGCGTTAATATTGTCTATAGCAGCATTTGTATAGATATGTTTAGTTACAAAAAAAGGTGGCCTGCGGGTCACCTTTTTTTGTTAGTCGTGGCACGGTCGGTAACTTTGATATGAATTAAAATATTATTTTTGTTACACTTCTCAAAAAGGGATTAATTCAGAATTTGTTGGATTCTTAGTGCTTACCCTTAAATATTGCCTTATTTTTATATTATCGGAGAAGATTTATTATGTTGAAGGCAGCTGTTGTTGGAGCTACCGGGTATGCCGGCGCTGAGCTTGTCCGTTTACTTCTGCGTCACCCCCAGGCCAAAATAACTACATTGAGTTCGCGGCAGTATGCCGATCAAAATATTGCTCATATCTTTCCCTCCCTGGCTGATCAGATCGATATCGTTTGTGATGAAATCGACCTGGATGCGCTCACTGAAAATGCGGATGTTGTGTTTACTGCTGTGCCGCACAAAACCGCGATGGATATAGTTCCCGGCCTTTTAAAGCGCGGCGTCCGCGTAGTTGATCTTTCAGCAGATTTCCGTCTACATGACGTTGATGTTTATCAACACTGGTATCAGGAACATTCATGTCCTGAATTGATCAAGGACGCGGTTTACGGCTTACCTGAGTTGTATAGGGATCAGATTAAAAGTGCAAATCTTGTGGCAAACCCCGGCTGTTATCCTACCGGTATTGCCGTTGCCCTCGCCCCCCTGTTGAAAGAGAACCTTGTAGATCCTGATACACTTATTCTTGACTGTAAGTCAGGGGCAACCGGCGCAGGGCGTAGTGCTAAAACTGCAACACTTTTCAGTGAAGTCAATGAAGGATTTAAGGCTTATGCAGTTGGCAGTCACAGGCATACGCCCGAGATCGAACAGGTTTTGAGCGAGGTGAGTGATTCTGACATAAAAGTTAATTTTACCCCCCATCTGCTGCCGGTAAACCGTGGGATACTTTCTACATGTTATGCCTCTGTTGCTGAAAACGTTACACCTGCTCGAATAGTTCAATCCTTTCATGATATTTACGCTGAAGAGCCCTTTGTCCGAATATGCCCTGAGGGTCAGCTGCCTAATACTGCCTATATCCAGGGGAGCAATTTTGTTGATCTTGGTTTGGTTGTAGATTCTAGAACCGGGCGAGTTATTGTGGTGAGCGCCATAGATAATCTGGTTAAAGGGGCAGCGGGGCAGGCGATTCAAAACATG
>JAWOFA010000159.1:0-7387 GCA_046482505.1 Desulfuromonadaceae bacterium
ATCCGCCACGCTAAAGCCGAACAAGCCGGGAAGGGGATGTCGGATATAGATCGCCCCCTTAAGCAAAAGGGAGAAAAGCAGGCAGCGCGCCTGGGGCTATGGCTTAAAGCCAGCGATTTTCATCCCGACCTGATTTGGTCCAGCCCTGCAGTGCGTACCCATATGAGTGCCAGGATTATCCTGGATTATATCAATGCCCCCCTAAGCAGTCTGCGGGTGCGTAAAAAGCTGTATCTGGCCGATGCAAGCGACATTTTTACTCTAATTCATAAAGCTTCGCCAGAGATTAAGCATCTGGCACTGGTAGGTCACAACCCAGGCATTGCCGACCTCATCGATCTTTTGAGCTCCGACAAGCACCCTGAATTCCCTCCGGCAACCATCTGCACCATTGATTTCGCTGTATCTTCATGGGAAGGGGTGGTGCAGGGTTCCGGCCTCACTCGCCATTTTATTACCCCGGCCATGCTGAAAGAATAACCAACGGGTGAATTGAAATCCACACTCTCCTCTACAGCTGGTTTATGCTCAGATCATCTCTGCGATAATTACCCGCGGATCTCGTTTTGATGGTGCTCCATGCTTGATGCTTTCGCAAAAAATCATAAGATGGCTAAGCAAAAATTTCGACCTACAAGGCCTGGTGGCTTTTCAGGGGCGAAGGCATACATCTGGTATGCCGAGGTCCTGAAAAAAACGCCGTAACGCCGTAGGGCGGACTTTTTGCGACGCCATCATGCTTGACATTTATCCTGCCCTTGAGCACTATCGTTGATGTCAACCTCCTGTGCCCCTCAAATTGTCTGAGTATCCCATGTTGCGCTCTTTTGTTCTCCCTGTCCATCCACGCACCCCGCGTCAGAAGCTGTTTCAGTTGGCGGATTTTATTGTCACCTTCAAGCCTGAGAAGGTCAATCTTCTGTATGTGTACACGGGAGACAAGGTAAGGCGCAACCTGCTTATGGAGAAGGTTGCAGAGTATCTTGAACAGCAGGGATGTGCGGTAGAACAGGTGTATCGTCACGGGCATGTGGCGAGTCAGATCACTTCGTTTGCCTCCCAGACCTCGAGCGTTATCTGCTTTGTGAAGCGGCGTGATAATCCTTTGCGTACGGCGCTGGCCGGGAGTGTTACCAGTGATGTGCTCCGCCTGAGTGATCAGGCGGTTCTGGTACACAAGACCAAGCTACTGCAGGCAGAGAATCCCCATCCTGCAACGCTTATGTATGCCACCAATCTCAAGTACGCCGATTCCACCTGTCTGAAATATCTGAACCATAATGTGTTTGCCGCTAATCATCTCATCTTCCTCCATGTAGGACTGCGTGCCCCCGATCCCGAAGCGGAAAAAAAGCGCCACCGCTCTATTATGACGTATATGCAGCAGCTGGCGGAAAAGTGTGCGGATTCGTTTGAACATATCGAGCAACTTGAAGTGGTGGGGTTGCGCAAGGAGAGAAAGATCGTGCGTGAGGCGCGCAAACATAAAGCGGATCTTCTCATTGCAGGCAAACTCGATCATCGCCTGTGGCCCGGCACCATGTCCGGTTCCATGGTTGATTCTCTGCACCGCAGCAGTCCGTGTTCGCTGCTGGTAGTTCCGCGCCTGGATTGATATGAAAACCTTATTACTTAAACATGCTGTCTTTGTTCTGTCACTGGCGATTGCGCTGGGGGTTATCCTCTTTGGCCTCGTGTTCCCCGCTGCGCTGGATCGGCATTCGATCCTGATCCAGAATCTGATCCTCGAACACTTCGGCTGGGCGTATCTCCTTTCCTCCCTGTTTTTTCTGGTCTTCTGTCTCGGGCTCGCGTTCAGTCGCTTCGGTACTATCAAGCTGGGGAATGATCATGAGAAGCCCCAGTACAGCTATCTGGCGTGGTTCGGTATGCTGTTTGCTGCCGGGATGGGGATCGGCCTGTTGTTCTGGAGTGTTGCCGAGCCGTTGCATCACTACGCCAATCCTCCGTCGAGGATAACCCCTTCCTCCGGAGATTCGGCGTCATTTGCCATGCAGCACAGCTTTTTCCACTGGGGCCTGCATCCATGGGCGATCTATATAGTGATGAGTCTGGCGGTGGCGTATTTCTCCTTCCGGCGCAAGATGGCGCCGTTGATTTCGAGCTGCTTCTATCCCATCCTGGGGGACAAAATATTCGGCCCCATAGGGATTGCCATCGATATATTTGCGGTGATTGCAACCCTGTTCGGTATTGTTACCTCGCTGGGTCTGGGGGCGTTGCAGATAACCAGCGGTCTCGCGAGTATCAGCCCCATCCCGGATGGATTTTCTACCACCATCACCATCATTGCGGTGGTGACGGTACTGTTTCTCTTTTCAAGCATGACTGGGCTTGATCGCGGCATTCAGCTCCTGAGCAAGATGAATCTGTTGCTCGCTTTTGCCCTGTTGCTCTTCATGTTCAGCGTAGGGCCTACTACATATATTCTTAACATCCTGACTACAACTGTGGGGGGCTATTTCTCCTCCCTCCTCACAATGAGTTTGTCCACCAACCCTTTTCAGGGGCATGAGTGGACCAAGAACTGGACACTGTTTTACTGGGCGTGGTGGATTTCGTGGGCCCCCTTTGTGGGGATATTTGTCGCGAGTATCTCGCGTGGGCGCACTATTCGGGAGTTTATCCTGGGAGCGATGCTGGTTCCTACCTGCCTTACCTTTATCTGGTTCAGCGTGTTCGGCGGCTCCGCATTACACCTGCAACTCGAAGAAGGGGTTGACATTGCCGGTAAAGCGGTAGAAAACAGCTCTACTGCAATGTTTGAGCTCTTTTCCTACTACCCCATGGGGGAGGCGCTCACCCTGGTAGCGATGGTGCTATTGCTGGTATTCTTTATCACTTCAGCAGATTCCGCGACCTATGTTCTATCCATGCTGACCTCGAACGGCATGCTGCGTCCACCGAACAGTAAAAAGATAGTCTGGGGAGTGACTATTTCAGCCACGGCCTCCACTCTCCTTTCTCGGGGGGGGCTTGAAGGGCTGCAACGTATGGCAATTACCGCAGCACTGCCGTTTAATTTTATTATGCTGCTGTTGTGTTACTGTCTGTGGCTGGGGTTGCGTTACGAATGGCGCGAACAGCGCTATCCTTCGCCACCCCTGGATCACAAGGCGCCTCCGGAAGAACTGTAGGGATATCCCATTGCGGGTGTTCATGATCATGTATTTCAATCTGTATGAATTAATTGCCGGGCAGTTGTTCCGGTAACGGGGGAGCCATGCCCGAATTTTATTATTTATCCCTGCACTTTATAATTCCGGCAACGATCCTTCTGGTGTTGTTGTTCCTGTTGCGCTGGTTATTAAAGCGCACGGAAAAAAAGCGCTATATCGACATCATCGAAGATGACTACGATGCTGCGGTTCCTACCACCACGCCCCACACCCGCCCGCAGAAAAAAGCGCGCGAAACACGCAAGCGCAGTGTGCGCTCGCGTTTCAGTATCATCCGGCGCGTCTCCACCATCGGGATGATTGCGATCATCGGCATTATTGCAATCTTCCCCATGCTGAACAACATCCCCGCCGCGCTTTTATCGGTTATTATCGCATCTTCGGGGGTGTTGATCGGTATTGCCGCGCGCCCATTTATAGAAAACCTCATCGCCGGGGTTGTCATCACCTTCTCCCGCCATCTGCGCATCGGGGATACGGTACAGATTGACGAACACTACGGTACCATCGAAGATATTACCCTGATTTACACGGTAATTAAATCGTGGGACTGGCGCCGCTACATTGTGCCCAATTCGCACATGCTGGCGAAGGAATTTGTGAGCTTATCCCTCAACGACACCTTCCGCTGGGCGTATGTGGAGTTCTGGGTAGAGCCTGCGGCAGACCTGGAACTGATCCGCAAAGAATCCGTGTCCATGGCGATGGAGTGCGAACACTTTGCCCCGCGGGAGGATCCGAGCTTCTGGGTGATGCAACTGGACAAAGAGGGTACGTGTTGCTGGCTCGCGGCCTGGGCCGATTCCCCGGGGGAAGCGTGGATGCTCTCGAGTGAGATGCGCACCGGCCTCGCAAAGATGCTCCATGTGCGCAGCATCAAGCGCCATCAGTTTAATGTGGAGAACTCCGGCACGCCGGGCAGCTTTCCCCCGCCTCGGTATCAGCCCAGTACAGAGCCGAACGGAGTAAATACCATGGAGCGGGATGCGGTGTTTTAGACGCAATGATTATTGATGCAGGGGCATGTCTGGCATATTCCTCCGACATGTGATATCCATTGCCGCTATAAGGCGAAGGTGCAACCGATGCACCCATAATGAAACAGCTCTGCTGTCTACTTAGGCTCTTGCAAAAGTCATCATCCTCGTGAAAACGGGGGCCCAGTTTTTGGGTCAGACCTGAGAACTTCTGGATTCCCGCCTTCGCGGGAATGACGGGCACTGGATTTTCGGCTTTTTGCAAGAGGCTTTACTGTTAGGACTTAAATAAGGCCGAGTGCATGCCACATGCACTGAAAGGTTTAACCCGTGGGATTCTCTTTCCCTTCACGTCTGAAGCCCAAAGCCGGTTGGCAAACACTGATCGGTGGGTCGGGCTTTCGTCTGTTGTTTCTTGCCGCCATTGTCGGCGTGGTCTCCGGTTGTGGTGCCCTCCTGTTCTACTTTGCCACCAATACGCTCGAACATGTGGCACTGGGTCTAGGAGGTAACTACCATCCCGCTCATGAAGGGGTTCAGGATGCCGCACAGGTGGCTGAAGTCACCTCGCTCCACATGGATTCGAGTTGGCTGCTGTTTCTCCTCCCCGCTCTGGGCGGGCTCTTCAGTGGCTGGCTCGTATTTACCTACGCCCCTGAAGCCGAGGGGCACGGCACCGATGGCGCTATTGACGCGTTCCACCAGCGCGGCGGGGTGATTCGCGGACGTGTTCCCATCGTAAAGACCCTCGCCTCTATCGCCACCATCGGCACCGGCGGTTCCGCCGGTCGTGAAGGCCCCATCGCCCAGATCGGCGCAGGATTCGGCTCGTTTGTAGCGAGCAAGCTGCGTCTGAGTACGGCAGATCGACGCATCCTCCTCCTTGCGGGGATTGCCGGCGGGGTAGGGGCAACGTTCCGCTCTCCTCTGGGAGGGGCGCTCTTTGCGGTGGAGGTGCTGTACCGCGACCCTGAATTTGAACATGAGGGGCTGATCCCCTGCATTATCTCTTCAATCGTGGCGTTTTCCCTCTTCGGTTCCGTTACCGGGTGGGAACCTCTGCTCGCCACACCTGATTTTCGTTTTGAACAGCCTGCAGAGCTGATCCTGTTTCTGGTGCTCGGTTTTTCCTGTGCTCTCCTCGGAGTGGGATATGTAAAAACCTTCTATGGCATTCGGGATCGTTTCAGACGCCACAATATTCCGGTATGGCTCAAGCCTGCCGTCGGGGGTCTACTCCTCGGCATCCTCGCCATGATGGTGCCTCAGGTACTGGGCTCCGGCTACGGCTGGGTGCAGACCGCACTCTACGGCAAGATGGCGCTGTGGGTGATGGTGGTGATTGCGCTCGCCAAGATCCTCGCCACCAGCCTCACCATCTCCTCCGGCGGCTCGGGCGGGGTGTTCGCCCCCAGTCTGGTGATCGGAGCGATGCTCGGCGGTGCGTTCGGGGCTTCGGCGGAGATCCTGTTCCCCACTCTGACCCAGAATCCACAGGCGTATGTTCTCATCGGCATGGCGGGCTTTTTCTCCGGGGTTGCCAATGCCCCCATCGCCACCCTTATCATGGTGAGCGAATTAACCGGCAACTATGGTTTGCTCGCACCCCTGATGCTTGTATGTGTGGTGTCGATGCTGGTAATGCGGGATAACAGCATCTACGAAAAACAGGTGAAGGGACGGATTGACTCCCAGGCACATTTCGGCGATTTTGTCATCGATGTGCTTGAGGGAATCACCGTGGGAGAGCTTGTGGCGAAAGGTGAGAAACCTCTGCTGGTGCCCGAGGAGATGCCCTTACCCGCAATTCTGCGCTTGGTCTCCGATGCCAAGTGCGCCTATTTTCCCGTAGTTGACAGCAAAGGCAATATGGTGGGGATTTTCTCCCTTAACGATATCCGCCGCATCCTCAACGAAGATCTGCCTGCGGGACTCATCATCGCACGCGATCTTGCAACGGAGCAGGTTATCAGCGCCACCCCGAACGATCATCTGACCGAGGTGATGAAAAAAATTACCTCTCTCAACCTGGAGGAGATACCTGTGGTAGAAGCGGAGGACAATCGGCGCGTAAAATATATGTTGTCGCGTCGGGCGGTGCTGGCGCACTATGCAGAAGAGGTGGAGAAAACCCGGGTGGAATACCAGCAGATTTAGGTCTACAAGCACATCTCCCGCCTTCAATGGGCGAAAAATTTTTCGTCCCTACATTTTCACAATATCTGTAAGGGAAAAACAATCGTTATGCTAGAAATCGGTACAACCCATAATCTTGAAATTCTCCACATTGATGAACGCGGGGCGACCCTGGCCTGGAACGAAGGACAAAACGTCCTCCTGCCTCAGAGTCAGGTGCCGGCACAGGCCGCGCCGGGTCAACATCTACAGGTGTTTGTATATCGCGGACGCAAGGAGGCTCTGATTGCCACCCTGACTCCCCCCATTGCCCAGAGCGGCGAATTCGCCCTGATGCGGGTAAAACACACCAATCAGTACGGCGCCTTTATGGACTGGGGGCTGGATAAGGACCTGCTCGTCCCCTTTGCCCAGCAGCCCGAAAAGATGCAGTTGGATCGGCACTACATCATCCACGTAGGGGTAGACAATACCGGGCGCCTTATCGGCAGTGCCAAGGTGGAGCGCTTTTTAAACCCCGACCCCAGTGCCCTTGTCCCCGGCCAGGAGGTTGCGGCGCTGGTATGGGAGTTTACCGACCTCGGCGCCAAGCTCATCCTGGATAACACCTGGACGGGGCTGCTGTATCGTAGCGAAATTCCCCCCGGGTTGAAGCGCGGCGATAGCCTGCAGGTTTACATCCAGCGGGTGCGCGAAGATGGGGGGGTGGATGTTTCCCTGACTCCGGTGGGTAAAGTGGCGCGTGAACAGGCGGTTGAACGTATCCTGCTCGAGCTCAAAAAAGATCCGCATCTCCCTCTGCACGACGGCAGCACCCCTGCAGAGATCGAAGCGGCGTTGGGGCTGAGCAAAAAAGCGTTCAAGCGCGCTGTGGGCATCCTCTACAAAGAGGGGAAAATAGATCTTAAGGGAGATGGAATACATCTCAAGCCTCAGACAAAGGGGAAAAAATAAACCTGAAAAGGCTTTCCCAGACAGGTGGCAGTAATTGGTACTACGCCATTAACCATCCTTCCACCTCCTGTTTATCCGCTGTGCACAAAATGATCTAAATGCACAATAAAGAGAAAAAAC
>JAWOFA010000038.1:0-23346 GCA_046482505.1 Desulfuromonadaceae bacterium
ATCTCCGGCGTCCCCGGCGTGGGGAAGAGCACCTTTATCGAAGCCTTTGGTCTGAGTCTGCTGCAGAAGGGGTACAAGGTCGCGGTGCTGGCGGTGGATCCCTCTTCGCAGATCTCCGGCGGGAGTATCCTCGGGGATAAAACCCGCATGGAGCAGCTCGCACGCGAGGAGAACGCCTTCATCCGCCCCTCCCCTGCGGGGGAAACTCTGGGCGGCGTGGCGCGCAAAACGCGTGAGACCATGCTACTGTGCGAAGCCGCGGGCTACGATGTAATCATTGTGGAGACCGTAGGTGTTGGGCAATCTGAAATCGCCGTAGCCGCCATGGTGGATGTGTTTGTTCTTATGCAGCTCGCCGGTGCCGGAGATGAACTGCAGGGGATCAAAAAGGGAGTGATGGAGATCGCGGACGCCATCGTGATCAACAAGGCTGATGGGAGCAATAAACCCGCCGCAGAACTCGCACGCCAGCAGTATCTCAACGCCCTTCACATCATGCGCCCCAAGAGCCCGAACTGGAGCGTACCCGTGTTGACATGCAGCGCCCTGAAGGATATCGGCATCGACGCCATCTGGAAAACTCTGGATGAATACCGCACCTGCATGAAGGCGAGCGGCGAGTTTGAGGAGAAGCGGCGTCAGCAGGCGCGCGAGTGGATGTGGAGCCTGCTGCAGGACGACCTGAAGGAGCTGTTCATCCATGATAAAAATGTCGCCCCCATGCTTCCCCAGGTGGAACAGAGCGTCATCGAAGGACGTACCACCCCCGCAGCGGCGAGCCGCCGCCTGCTCGAGCGCTTCCGGCGTCATTGATCCCTGCTTCTCAATTTATAGCCGGGCCTGCATTTTCCCTTTTCCACTTCGCACTGCTGCAGTCACCCGGGCGCACAGATGTGTGCGCCCCTGCTACAATTTATGGGAGAACACGGTGTGATACTGTTCAGGTCATTGGCTCGCCTATTGACTTTGGCTGCTCCAGTGCATATCCTTACGCCGTTTAACCCCCTTCCATCTTTGAGGAAACTGTGAATATTACACGTGGTTCAAACGGTGCGCCCCTCAGACAGCCCTGCGGACTCAATCTGTGGCCCAGTGAGATGCAGCGCCCGGACTTCTGCATCGAGCCGGGTTACTATTACGCCCAGCTGGAAGACTGTGAGGGCGCATTCCGCTTTATCGTTCTCACCGACATCAGTACCCTCCCCGCTTTACTGCGCGACTGCAGCACCCTGGTTTCAGACGAAAGCTTTTTTATCCTCGAGTACTACCCGGACGAGATCGAAGGGGAATACGATGAGGGGCAGATCGAACCCACGGTATTTTACTCCCCGTACCTGCCTACCGCAGAAATTCTGGAGATACTCGAACCCTATCTTAGCCGTCTGATTCACGATGGCTTTGTGGGCTTCGGGCTTGCGAACAACCGCCTCGGCGCGGAGATCTTTTTCTCCGAAGAGAAGGCTCTCACCTTTTTCACCGCCAACCATATTCGCACTATGGATATTCTAAACCGCTACGGCCTGCATCACCGCGAGGAGATCCTGTTCCCGGCGGATTTTGCCCACAACCACCTGGCGCTGTGCAGCGTGCCGGAAGCACAGTTACCTGCGGAACTGCGCAACTACGACCGCACTGAACTCGACTACGTCAACTACTGTGACGAACTGGTGGAGATGTTCTTTATGACCCCCACCTGCGATGCGGACAATTTCTTCCTCTCTGCTACGGAACAGGATCAGATTGCGGAGATTATGTTCAAACAGCAGGAGATTGAATGGGACGAGGAGGAGGAGTTTATCAACCTCCTGCTCGACTGGAAGGATTTTGTGGAAATTTGCAAAATGGGCTTTGATGGCGGACTGGGTGATTACCTCGAAGGGCTGAAAATACGCGACTGCATTGCGAGCGTATGCGCGCAAAGCAACAGCCAGTTGCGCCACAAACTGCTGCAGTATATCGCCGAGGCGGATAAAACCTTCAAACATATGCTGACCGATACCGGCAAATGCCCGTTCAAGAGTCGCTGCACCAAGCACCCCCGCAATCTGCACTTCTGGCACTGGGGCATCCCACGCGAATACGGGGTAGAAATGCGACGCGATCTGATCCGTATCGGCTGGTACCAGAACTGCTCATGATTTTACTTCTGAGTGCAGTAGCACAGGAGGGCACCCATCTGCGTGCCCGGTTGCACAACCCGGAAACCCGCACCTGCGGTCCCCTTGAATATCACTGCGGTACTCTGGGAGCGCATAAGGTCGGCATAGCCACCACCGGGATCGGCGCCGCCAACGCAGCCGGGAGTTGCGCCATCCTCCTGCAACAGCTTAAGCCCCGGGCGGTAATTGTGTGCGGCTGCGGGGGGGCATACCACGGCAGCGGGCTCAAGGTCGGTGATCTGGCCCTGGCGCGCGCCGAGATCTATGCCGAGGCCGGGGCAATCACCCCGAACGGCTTTCTCTCCATGCGGGAGCTCAACCTGCCGTTGTTGCACCACAAGCACACGACCTACTACAACCGCTTTCCCGTATGCGGGTCTCTTACACAGGATGCTGCCCTTAAGATGAGAGAATTTGCCGCTCAAGACGGCTGCGCTCTGGCGCAGGGCGATTTTGTAACGGTTGCTACCTGCAGCGGCACGGACGCACGTGCCACTGCCGTTGAAAGAGCCACCAGCGGGATTTGTGAAAACATGGAAGGTGCCGCAGTAGCGCACATGTGCTGTATGTTTGATACCCCTTTTGTCGAGATACGTGCCATCTCCAACATGGTTGAAGCACGCAATATGGCACACTGGGATCTCCCCGGGGCCATGCTCCGGGCGCAGGAAGCGGTACTGCACTGGCTGTGTAACTCCGATGCGGAAACATCCACACCACAGGAGATCTGATGTCACATACACTCACCCTGGGATACTCCCCCTGCCCCAACGATACCTTCATCTTTGCCGCCCTGGTTCACAACCTGGTGCCGTGCGGCGGCTTGCGTTTTCAGGAGCGTCTCGAAGATGTGGAGACCCTCAATCGCCTTGCACTCAACACCACCCTCGATCTCACCAAGATCTCCTATCACGCTTTCGGGCATGTGCGCGAACAGTACACCCTGCTGCGTTCTGGCAGTGCCCTGGGACGGGGTTGCGGTCCTCTCGTGGTAGCTGCATCTCCATGCACCATGGCGGATCTGCGCAACAGTACCGTCCTGATCCCCGGGGAGATGACCACGGCGAGCCTCCTGCTTCAGCTGTGCGAGAGCGGCATCACCGATCTGCGCAGCATTCCGTTCAATGAGATCATGCCGGCGCTTCAGCGGGGCGAAGCAGCGGCGGGGGTGATCATTCACGAATCGCGCTTTACTTTTGCCGATTACGCTCTCCATCAGGTGATTGATCTGGGACAGTGGTGGGAAGAGTCCACCGGTCTTCCGATCCCCCTGGGGGGAATTCTCGCACGCCGCGATCTGGATCCGGAATTGGTCGCACGCGTGGAACAGGGGATTTGCGCGAGTCTGGAGTTTGCGCAGGAGCATCCGGAAATGGTAGCGGCATATATCCGCACCCATGCACAGGAACTCTCTGAAGAGGTAACCGCTAAACACATCGACCTCTACGTCAACGATTTCTCCCTCGATCTGGGGCCTGAGGGGGAACATGCGGTGCGCTACCTCCTGCAGCAGGCCGAAGAGCGTGGCATCATCCCCACCTGTGACAAACCTCTATTTGCACTTTAGGCGACAATTTCATATATTAGCGAGCTGACATCGAATATGTGCGCATGTATTGGTGGAATACACGCATAGTGGATAAAGACCGGAAGAAGCAGATCACAACAGCTCACTTATTACCAACGCACAAAACGGAGATTTGACAGCATGAAAAAAGACATTCTGGCCAAAGGCGCTATCATACAGCGGGACAAGGAAACCTACGCCGTCGCTCCTCACATACCCGGCGGTCTGACCAGCCCTGATCAGCTGCGCAAAATTGCAAATGTGGCCGAGAAATTCAATGCCAAGGCGCTGAAGCTCACGAGCGCACAACGCATTGCGATCGTGGGGCTCGAAGAGGAGCAACTTGACCAGATATGGACGGAGCTCGACGAGCCTGCAGGAGCCGCCATCGGCATGTGTGTACGCTCGGTAAAGGTGTGTCCCGGCACCACCTTCTGCAAGCGCGGGCAACAGGATTCCGTTACCCTGGGGCTGGAGATGGACAAACGCTACCATGGCAAGGAGTTGCCGTGGAAATTCAAGATGGGGGTCTCCGGCTGCGCCAACGACTGTTCCGAAGTGTGCATCAAGGATCTGGGCCTCATCGGCACCCCCAAAGGGTGGAAAGTGATGGTTGGGGGCAACGGCGGTGCCGGTGCCCGCCTTTCTCATCTTCTCGCTGATCAGCTCAGCGACGAGCAGGCTCTGGCCTTAGCAGACCACATTGTCGACTGGTTTGTTAAAAACAACCGCAAAGGGCGCCTCGGCAAATTCGTAGCTGAGATGGGTTTTGATGCCTTTAAGGAAGAGGTGATGGGAAACTTCAACGCCTGACTCTGGCTCTTCTGCCTACGTCAACCCACTCAACAGCTACTGGCCTTTGCAGTATTACCCGCCTCCCTGCAGGCGGGTTTTTCTTTTTTATTTAAAATCGCTATTGCAATTTATCCGGCCCTTCAGCAATATAGTCCGCATGTATCGAATGTCTGTTCGACATATGCTCGCCCTTTTTCTCATGGGTGTATTTCTTCTCAGTACCGTCCCCGGACTGCAGGCGTATGTGTGGTGCATTAAGGAGGAGGGGAGCAGTGCGCTCGAAATAGGTGCACACAGTGCGTGTACTCAATCTCAATCTCAATCTCACTCTTCACAATCCGCGCATCACTCCCACTCCGGACATGCGCCGGAGGACTGCAGTACCTCCACCCATGAGCACGAAGACAACTGCGAGCTGTGTATCGATGTCCCGCTGGATACAGAGTTCTCTAAAGCACCTACACCCCAGTTCAAAAAAATCTCTCCCGCGCTGCATCCGCCCCAGTGGCGCGAATTACAGTTGCTGCGCACCGTCACGCCTCAGCTAACCTGTACACATCTTCCCCATCCACCGCCACATATCAGCACCTCCCTGCTGGTGCAGCGCACCACTGTTCTCATTATTTGATACCTTCCTACGTTATCCCCCCACGGCTGAGATCTGAGCGTCTTCTGGCGTTATGTGATCCGGCACCAGTGTAAGAAACACCAAAATCAACAAGTCAAACATGATGGAGATTCAACCATGTCCACCAAGGTTCTGATTGCCCTGGGTGCCATATGGGGGATCTGTCTGAGCGGTGCGACACTCCCGTGCTGGAGTGCGCCACAAGTCCAGGCTGAAGCTATCCCCGATAATACCCTTGATACACCCTCTTCCCCCTCCACGGCGGGGAATCATTTGAGTGAACACGCAGGGGGATACTTAACCCCGGAGCGCGCCCTGGAGCTTGCTCTGCAGCATAATCCGCGCCTCGAAACCTTTGCCGGTTCTATCGAAGCACGTACTCATGAGATGCACAAGAGCGGACGCCTCCCCAACCCGGGGGTGGAGCTTGAGCTGGAGAACTTCGGTGGTAGCGGAGAATTCCGCGGTGGCTCCAATGCGGAAGCGAGTGTGCGCCTGCAGCAAAAGCTGGAACTCGGGGGGAAACGCCAGCGGCGTATAGATGTAGCCCGCAGCGTGATGCAGGTAGAGGAAACGCAACAGCGCACCTATATCGCAGAGCTGCAGGCGCTGGTGCACACCCGTGCAGTTGACCTCGCGGTGGCGCAGAAACAACAGGAACTTGCGCACGCGCAGGCAGAGCTCAGCCGTACTCTCCTTGCCATGGTGCGCGAGCGCATTGATGCGGGCAAAGCGGCAGACATTGAGCAGATTGCATTTGAGATGCAACTGAGTGAATCCAACCTCAAAACGCGCCAGGCACAAACCGAAGTGGAGCGCGCCAAACACGCCCTTGCGGCGCTGTGGGACGAATCTTCCCCTGCGTTCAACGCCGTAGCGCTGAAACTGGAACCGTTGCCCGCGCTGCAGGAGATCGAGGCATTATATACCGCTCTGCCTCATACCCCTGCTACCGACCTCGCCCGCACCCGCACTGAACGCGCGGCACATGCTTTGGGACTGGAAAAGGCTCGGCGTATGCCCGATCTGAACCTGAGTTTTGGCGCCAGAGAGGAACGTGCCACAGGGGATCACGCCCTTCTGGCAGGGGTATCGGTAGAGATTCCCCTGTTTGAACGCAACCAGGACGGCGTTGCCGCCGCACGCGCGCGCCAGAATCGTGCGGAAGCCACGTTGCGTGCCAGCGTGGTAGAGCAGCGCAGTCAGCTGCAGGAGGGCTGGCATGCACTCACAACTGCACGCCAGGAAGCACACATGCTGCGCTCCGAGCTCCTGCCTGCGGCACAGAAACATTTCGATGCCGTAACCTATGCCTACCGTGCCGGCAAATACACCTACGAGCGCGTCCTGGACGCGCAGCAGAATCTGTTTGAGCTGCGTCGCCGCCATGTAGACGCGCTGGGGGTCGCGCATCGCAGACATATCGAACTCGAGCGCATCTGTGGCGGCCTTCAACCTAAAGCTTCTAGAGAACTCCATGAAACGACACCTGAACTTATGTCCGTAACGGATGCCGGAGAAAAACAATGAAAGCATATACCTGGTTAAGCGTATTGATTTTAAGCGTATTCGCAGCCGGCTTGCTCATCAGCCGCACCCTGCCGGTGGCTCCGCCACCGGTACACGCGGAAACAGAGGCTTCCCACACTGAGTGTGATCACGGCCATGAGTCACACACCACTGCGGAACCTGAACATAATGAACCGGTGACACAGCGGGACAACTCCCATGTATCCGATACAGCACACACAGAAAAAGATACGTGTGAGCATGGAGGAGATGCAGTGGATCCCGTTTCAGAGCACGGTGCACACGAAGACCCTGAGCCTCAGTGTACGGGAGAAGACCACTCGGGCCATGCACATGCCGCAGAGGAAGATGCGCATGCTGAAGATGCAGAAGGGGATGACGTTCACGTCCAGGACCCTCATTCCGGTCATGCACACGCTGAAGCACAAGACAAAGAGGACTCCTCTGATATCGACCCCCATGCGGGGCATGCTCATGCTGAAGCAGAGGACGGCATCTGCCCTGAACATCAGGTGCCGGCAGCTGAAGATGCCCTGTGCCTTTCCGAGCATATCGGCGAGCTGCCCCCCGGCGCAGGGATGCTGGTACGCCTTGCATCTCCAGAGGTGGGCGCGCGTGCAGGAATCCGCACTACTACCCCTCAGGCAGCACATCTGAGCAAGCCCCTCCAGGTGCCGGCACGCCTGACCTTTGCACGCGAACGCCTTGCCACCATCACCCCCATCGCTCCCGGCACGGTGCATAAAGTACATGTGCGCCCCGGGACCCGGGTAGACAGAGGGGATTTATTACTCGAGATTGCTACGCCGGAAATTGCACGCCTCCATGCAAGCTACACTGCCGCCGTGGCGCGCCACAAACAGAACGCCGCTGCGCTGGAACGCGAAGAGGATCTGCGTGCGCGTGGGATCAGTGCAGAAGAAGAGGTGCAACAGGCGCGCGCTGCATGGAGTTCAAGCCGCAGTGATGTAGAGCAGTACCGCCTCGAACTTAAGAGTTTCGGCCTTGATGCAAAGCATATAAAAGACTCAAACCTGGTGCCGCTGCGTGCCCCGTTTGCCGGGGTAGTCACGCGCCTCGAAACATCCGGCGGAGAAGTTGTCTCATCTTCATCTGCCCTCCTTACCCTCGCAGACCCCGACATACTCTGGCTTGAACTTTCGATTCCTGCAACCCACGCCGCGAGTGTGGTGCCGCATACTCCGGTGCAGATTTCATTCGATGGTTCAAAAGGGAAACCTCTTGAAACAGAACTGTTTCATGTGGATCCCTCCCTGGACTCGCAAAGTCGCACCCTGCGTGCCCTGGCACAGATCCCCAATCCTGAAGGGCGCCTGAAAGCAGGGATGTTTGCGCAAGCCACCCTGTTGCGCACCGGTTCCAGTGCAGGAGTGAGCCTCCCCGCAGACGCGGTGCACCACATTGATGGCCAGAGCTATATCTTTATCCAGCGTGAACCCGACCTGTTTGAACTACGCCGCGTCACCACCAGCGCCCTGCAGGATGGTCGCGTGGGGATCAGGGCCGGTCTCGATCCTGAACATAGCGCTACAACCCGCGTAGTGAGTGCGCGGGGATTTGCGCTTAAATCTGAAGTGCTGCGCGCGCGGCTCGGCGCCTCATGTGCAGACCACTAATGGCGGCGCAAAAACTCACCAACTGCGGCGCCATTACAGAACCAGTCGTAATTGTCTCGCTGTTTCGACGTACGTATGAGACGTTGCTTGCAACGTCTCTACAGAGACAATCACGCGCCTTGCATTTGGCGCTTTTTGCTTAGCCATCTAAATTAATACTTTTTTCAAAAGTATCATCTCCAGGAGGCTACATGCTGGAAAAACTGATTGATAGCGCCCTGCGCAATCGCATTATTGTTCTGCTCACCTTTGCCATCGCATGTGGGATCGGGCTCTGGTCGCTGCTGCGTCTGCCCGTGGATGCGTTCCCCGATACCACGCCGGTTCAGGTCCAGATCAACACCACCGCCCCTGCTCTAGGACCGGAGGAGATCGAAAAACAGATATCCCTCCCGGTTGAGCTCTCCATCTCCGGTCTTCCGGGGCTGGTGCATGTGCGCTCTATCTCGAAGTTCGGCCTCTCGCAGGTAGTGGCTATCTTTGAAGATGAGATGGCCATTCTCGATTCGCGCCAGCTCATCATGGAACGTCTCGCCGGTGTCGATCTGCCCGAGGGGATTGAACGTCCCCAACTCGGTCCCATCTCTACCGGCCTGGGGGAGGTGTTCCACTACACCGTGCGCTCCTCCGACCCCGAACGCGGCCTGGATGAGCTGCGTACCCTGCACGACTGGGTAGTCAAACCGGAATTGCGCAAGGTTGCGGGGGTTGCGGAGGTGAATTCCTGGGGCGGGCTCGAGAAGCAGTACCATGTCGTTGTCGAGCCGCAGAAACTCATTAAGTACGGCCTCACCTACGCCGATGTCGCCGATGCTCTGCGCGACAACAACCTCAACGTCGGAGGTGGGCAGGTAACCACCGGCGGCCAGACCCTCCTGGTGCACGGCCTCGGGCGCGTGGAAAACCGGGCGGATATCGGCGCGATCGTCCTCTTCGCGGAGGATGGAGCCCCGGTGCTGATTGAAGATGTTGCCGAGGTGGAGATCGGGCATGAACTGCGCCGCGGGGCGGTATCTGCCGATGGGCATGGTGAGGTGGTTCTGGGGCTGGGTTTTATGCTCATGGGGGAAAACAGCCGTGAGGTCACCGCCGGGCTCAAGCAGGCGCTGGAGCGGGTGCAGCACACCCTGCCCGACGATGTGATTATCGAAACCGTGTACGACCGCACCGAGCTGGTAGATCAGGTTATCACCACCGTGAAGGAAAACCTGGGTGCCGGCGCCCTGCTGGTGGTGGCGATTCTGTTTGTCCTCCTGGGTAATCTGCGCGCCGGGCTCCTGGTCGCAGCCACCATCCCCATCGCCATGCTCTTTGCCGCGTTCGGGATGCAGCATCTGGGGATTGCTGCGAGTCTGCTCTCCCTCGGGGCGGTGGACTTCGGCATCCTCGTAGATGGGTCGGTGGTGATGACCGAAGCGAACCTGCGCCATCTGAGTGAACGCCAGCGCAGACTGGAGCGCCCCCTGAGTGCGGCGGAACGTCTCGAGACCATTCGGCTTTCGAGCCGCGAGGTGGTGCGCCCGGTAATCTTCGGCATGGGGATCATTGTCCTGGTGTTCATCCCGGTTCTCACCCTGGATGGGATCGAGGGCAAAATGTTCAAGCCCATGGCGTGGACCTTTGTGTTCGCCCTCCTCGGTGCCCTTGCAGTGGCGATCTTTCTCACTCCGGTGCTGTCCTACTACGCCCTGCCGCGCACCTTCAAGCCCAGGCAGAACCGTCTCGAAGCGGGGCTCAAACGTCTCTACACTGCCGCCCTCGGGCTGGTGCTCCAGTGGCGCCGCGCTTTTCTCGCCCTGGTGGTGCTCCTGCTGGTGGGTACGGGTATCCTCGGCACCCGCATGGGGGGAGAGTTCATCCCGCGCCTCTCCGAGGGTTCCCTGGTGGTGAGCGTGGTGCGCCTTGCCGGGGTTTCGGTGCCGGAGTCGGTGGCGTACAACACCAGCATGGAGGAGATACTCCTGGAGGAGTTCCCCGATGAGATCCGCCATGTGTGGAGTCGCCTTGGAAGCGCGGAGATTGCCACCGATCCCATGGGGACGGAATTGACCGATATCTTCATCACCCTGCATCCCCGCTCCGAGTGGAGCCGCGCCTCCAACCAGGCGGAGCTGAGTGCGCAGGTGGAAGAGGCGCTCCACGGGCTCCCCGGAATCCGCACCGTAATGTCACAGCCTATCGAGCTGCGTGTCAATGAGATGCTCTCCGGGATTCGCGGCGATGTGGGGATCAAGATATTCGGCCCCGACTTTGCGCGTCTGGAGGAACTCGGGCAGGAGGTGGAACACCTCCTCGCTGACGTTCCCGGCACGGCGGAAGCGGCGATGGAACAGCTCACCGGCCAGCCCACCCTCCAGATTGAGGTCGATCGGGATGCCCTTGCGCGCCACGGGGTTGCCGCGAAGGAGGTGCTGGAAATTGTAGCGGCGGTGGGTACCCCGAAGGTGGGGAAGGTGTACGAAGGGGAGCGTTCCTTTCCCCTGGTGTTGCGCCTCCCGGATGCGCAGCGTCACGATCCCGAGGTGTTGGGCTCCACCCTGATCCCTACGGCGGGCGGGGCGCTGGTGCCCCTGCACGATCTCGCTACTCTGCACGTAGTGGACCGCCCTTCCACCATCAACCGCGAATGGGGCCAGCGCCTGGTCAAGGTGCAGGTGAGTATCGGCGAGCGCGACATCGCCTCATATGTAGCGGAGGCAAAAGAGAAAATCGCTGCCGGGTTAGAACTACCCGAGGGCTACAGCATCGAGTGGGGCGGTCAGTTTGAAAACCTCGAAGCGGCGCAGCAGCGCCTCGCCTTCGTGGTGCCGCTGGTGCTGCTCCTGATCTTTGTCTTGCTCTATTTGAGCCTCAAGCGCCTGCGCGATGTGGCGATCATCTACACCGGCATCCCCCTCGCTGCCATCGGCGGAGTGGTGGCCTTGAGTATGCGCTCCATCCCCTTCAGCGTCAGCGCCGCCATCGGCTTTATCGCCCTCGCGGGGATTGCGGTCCTCAATGGGCAGGTGCTGGTGGGAACGATCCGCAGCATCAGGGAGCAGGGAAAACCTCTGTATGAAGCGGTTACATCCGCAGCCAGGCAGCGCCTCATCCCGGTACTCGCGACCGCAGTAACCGATGCCGTGGGGTTCCTCCCCATGGCGATCTCCACCGGGGCCGGCGCTGAGGTGCAACGCCCCCTCGCCACCGTAGTGGTGGGCGGGGTGCTCACTTCAACACTCCTGACCCTGTTTGTTCTCCCGGTGCTGTATATGTACACGGAGAAAAGGCGCTCCAAGGGAGCAGATAGTTAGGTGGTAAACTTTAGGGGCACGGCGTGCCGTGCCCCTAAGCGGGTTGATGCGGTTGGTGGGGGGATTGCGGTGATGGTGGCGTACGATCGTAGGGGGGACTTCCCCCTGCGGGCGCCCTGAGTCTGTGCCATTATCTGCCTTTGGTGCGATATTTCCAATATCCCGGTTCGCGATGGAGATTCATTACCGCAATAACAAATATGCCTTCCCGTTCTATTGAATACAGAACAGCATATGGGAAACGCCGCACAAAGGATCTTCTGACGTCCTCTTCCAACGTTCCCCAGGCTTGGGGGAATGCTAGAGAGCGGCTGATGGTTGTATAGACCTCTACAGCAAAATCGTAACCAAGACCCTGGTCTATCTTTTCATAATAGTCTATGGCCTGATTCAATTCCGCTTCTGCTTCAGGATGAAAAGAAAAACTCACCTTTCCAATCGATCCCAGATTTTTTCAAAAACCTCTTCACCAGAAACAGCCTTAACACGTCCTGATCTGTGTTCAGCCAAACGCCGCTGTGCTTCACGAGCCCATCTCTTGTCGATATCCGATTCAGGTTGGTTCAAACTGCGCAGAAGGGAGTCAACAACCTGGGCTCTTTCCTCTACGGGAAGAGATACCGCCTGATCTATCAGTTCTTTCGTGTTCATTGTGGCCTCCATCTGATAATGGAATAAAATCGGGATATTTTCCCAGATTAGCATGGAATTGAATCTGCGCAAATATGCCTATGCATACGTCGATTGCGTACCGATCATGGGCGGACACATCGATCCGCCCCTATCTAATCTTCTGCTGAATATATTACGACCCCGACACGCTCGATATGCTCCCTGAACGTAGCAGATTCAATATCCGGGTAATACACCAGATCAACAAAGTAGGGCAGAGAACTCTCTGAAAATTCATTTTGAAGCTGAAGCATGCTCTTTGGCGGCACATCTTTATTCATAACGGCTAGGTCAATATCACTGCCGGAGTGAAATGTGCCTTTGGCGCGACTTCCAAACAGGTGAACGGTTTTTATGTGTGGATAGCGGGTAAAGATATCCGTAATGGTCTGCATATCCCTGTCCCTGAGACCATATTTGGAACTCACTGATTTCTCAGGCACCGCCCACCACATGACCTGCTCCGTTTCAAACATGGTGGGCAATGCCCACCCTACGTATAATACACCACATGAATCTACCCGCATGCAAAATTTAGGTATGGAAATTCCGGCCAAAATAGGTTGTGATAGCCCCTATGTATTTTCCCCTTCTGTGTCAAAATATTTTGCTTCACGGAGCTGCGCTTTGAAGTCCCTCCGTCGCCTCATCCCCTGGCTGCGTCCTTACCGGCGCGTGTTGCTGCTGGGTTTCGTATGGATCATCATCACCAATGCTCTGCTCCTCATGATCCCGCAACTGCTGCGCCTCGGGGTTGACGCGATTGAGGAGGGGCAATGGGGGGATGTGCAGTTCTATGCGGGGATGATTGTAATTGCCACCCTCGCCGGAGGCGCTATCCGTATCATCTCGCGCCTGCACTTTCTCCACACCGGACGGCGTGTGGAGGTTGATCTGCGCCGCGCGATGTTTGAGCGCCTCCTGTATCAGCCGGGGCCGTTCTTCAACCAGCATCGCATCGGAGATCTGGTGTCGCGCTTCACCAACGACCTCACCAACGTGCGCATGGTGACGGGGTTCGGCCTGGTGTCCCTGGTGAATGCGGCGGTGGTGTACGCCATCTCCATCAGTCTGATGCTGTGGATGTCCCCCTCCCTGACCGTGGTGGCACTGTTGCCGTTCCCCCTCCTGCTGCTTGGGATCAAAAAGGTCAGTCGGCGCCTGCTCCACTATTCGGGCCAGGTGCAGGAGCGCCTCGGGAGCATCAGCGACATGGTGGAGGAATCGATCCGCGGCCAGCTGAGCCTGCGCAGCAGCGGGTTTCAGCAGGTGCGTTGTGCGCAGTTTGACAACCTCAATGCCCATTACCTGGATGCGGCGATAGGGATGGCAAAGATGCGCGCCCTGATCGGCCCCATTATGAGTGTGGTTACCCCCATGGGGATTCTGCTGGTGCTGTACTTCGGCGGGCGTCAGGTTATCGATGGTACGTTGCAACTCGGTGATCTGGTGGCGTTCAACGCCTATCTGGTGCAGCTCACAATGCCCACCATGCTTCTGGGCTGGATACTCACCCTGGTGCAGCGCGCTTCGGTGGGGATGGAACGGATCAGCCTCCTACTCGACCTCGATGCGCCTCAGCCGCGCCTGGAAGCCCCGCCGGAGGCCACTACGCCGCCGCACATAACCCTGCGCGATGCGAGTTTCGGCTTCAATGCTGAACAGCCCGTGCTCCACCATCTCAATCTCGATATCCCCGCAGGTTCCACCCTCGGGATCACCGGCGGTGTGGCAAGCGGCAAGAGCGCCCTGCTCCACCTGTTAAGCGGGCGCTATCCGGTGGCAGAAGGGCATGTGTTTATCGATGGAAATGATCTCACCCACCTCGACACCCAGCGCCACAGCCAGCGCCTGTGTGCGGTGTTGCAGGAAGGGAAGCTCTTCAGCGGCACCCTTGCGGATAACCTGCGCTTTGCCGCCCCTGATCTGGATGAGGCCAGCCTGGCCCGGATCACACAACAGGTGGCGCTGGAGAGCGAGATTGAACAGTTTCGCCACAGGCTCGACACCCGCATCGGCGAAGGGGGGTTGACCCTCTCGGGCGGACAGCGCCAGCGCGTCGGAATTGCACGCGCCCTCGCGCGTGACCGCGGCCTGTGGCTGCTCGATGATCCTTTCAGCCACCTCGACACGGTCACCTCAAACAAGGTGTGGGAAGCATTGCAGGAGCAGATTAAAGAACGCACCCTGCTGTTTGCCTCGAGTCGGGTTTCTATTCTGCAAAAAGCGGATCATATTATAGTGTTAAAAAGCGGAAAAATTATTGAACAGGGCAATCATTCCGGGCTTATGGAGATTGAAGGAGAATACGCACGTCTGTGGGAGCGCGAGCAGCTCCACCGCGAAATGGAGGGGCTATGAATCCGGGTTCGAGCGATGAAATCCGCGGGCGCCACTTCGACGGGCAGCTCCTGAAACGCTTCCTCCCCTTTATCCGTCCGTACCGCAAACTTGCCCTCACGGGATTGCTGCTTTTGCCGCTTATCTCGGTGGCACGCATTGCCTCCCCGCTGCTGATAAAGACCGCAATTGATGACTGCATCGTCCCCGGCAACCTCCACGGTCTCCTCCCCATCGCCGCGATGCTCGTGGCGGTGCTGTGTGTGGAAGCGGGTTTGGTGTTCGGCCAGGGCTGGTGCGTGCAGATTGTGGGGCAGTACATCATGGCCGATCTGCGCCGCATCGGGTTTGCCAAGCTCATGCGCCTGCCACGCTCCTGGTACGACTGGCAGCCTTCGGGGCGCATCCTTACGCGCCTCACTACGGATATCGAGCACGTGGGTGATCTGTTCGGCTCCGGCATCATCTCCGCCATCGGCGATATCGCCACCATTGTGCTGATCTTCGCCATCATGCTCTCCATCAATGTCCCCCTGTCGCTGGTAGCGTTCGGGGTGGTCCCGTTCATGGTGGTGCTGATTATCCTCCTGCGCAGACCCATGCGCCGGGTGATGCGCCAGCTGCGTGCACGCCAGGCGACATTAAACGCATTTATCTCCGAGCGCACCAGCGGCATTGCCGAGGTGCAGACCTTCAGCCAGGAGGCGCGCAGCAGCAGGGAGTTCGATGCCCTGCAGGATCAATATCGGAAAAGTGCGCTGAACTGGGTCACGCTGGAGGCGGTGTTCTACGCAAGTGTGCATATATTCGGGAGCCTTGCCGTGGCGGCGATCCTGTGGAAAGGCGGTGGTGAAGTGATACAGCAGACGGCCACCTTCGGTACTTTGGTGGCGTTTATCGAATACTCACGCAAGTTCTTCATGCCCCTGACCGATCTGGCGTCGAAATTCTCCGTCCTTCAGACCAGCAATGCATCCCTGGAGCGGATCTTTGACATCCTGGATGAGGAGGATGAGCCCCAGCACGGATGGCGTGAAGCTCCCGGTGAAGGGCGGGTGGAGTTCGACAACGTCACCTTCGCTTACCTCCCGGGTGAATCAGTACTCAAAGATGTGAGTTTTACCCTCGATCCGGGGCAGTGCGTCGCGCTCGTGGGCGAGACCGGAAGCGGCAAGAGCACCCTTACCCAGCTTCTCCTCGGCTTTTATGCGGCGGATCAGGGGCAGGTGCGGGTCAACGGTATCGATGTTACGCATATGGACAAAGAGGTGCTGCGGCGCATGGTGGGATGGGTCTCGCAGGAGCCGTTTCTGTTTTCCGGCTCGGTGCGCGCCAATCTCGACCCGCACGAAAATCTCGACGACGCCGCCCTGCTGGACGCAATTGAAACCACCGGCGCCGGAGAGGTGGTGGCAAGACTCGGCGGCCTCGAAGGAAAATTAGTGGAACACGGCAAGAACCTCTCCAGCGGCGAAAGACAGCTGCTGTGCCTTACACGCGCCCAGATCCTCGCCCCACCCATCATCATCCTCGACGAAGCCACCAGCCACCTCGACGGCGACAGTGAAGAGATGATTTATGCCGGCATGCATAATGTCGCCGGAGGGCGCACCACTCTGATGATTGTGCATCACCTGCGTCTCGCGGCCGAAGCGGATCACATCGTGGTTCTCCATCACGGGCGGGTGTGCGAGCAGGGTACACATCAGGAGTTAATGGCGGCTCAGGGACGCTATGCCCGCCTGTGGCGCATTCAGCAACTGGAGGCGCACAGGGCGCAGCAACCCTGAAGTACGACTATACTCCAAACATCTCTCCACCCTGTGAAAAAGATGTTCCTGATAGATATTAGCACTGGTTTTTGTTACCATTAAAGGTATATTTAGTCATGCACCACATTTGAGATCCTGCACTCCGCGAGTAATTCCGACTTAGACACACCTTCTGGAGCGTCTATGCCTCTACCCAGATCCATAAAGCCTTCGAGAACTCTACTGCTGAGCATTCTCCTGCCTCTGGCGGTGAGTATTCTGCTGTTTTCCCTCGTGGTAATGACGTTCAACATAGCCGAGAATCGGGTCAGTGCTGCGCAGGAGCAGGATATCGAGGATTTGGTTAACTTTGCCGCGAGCGCAGTGGAACAGCTGTGGATTGAACCACGCAATCATGCCGCCACCGTTCTTGCCCGCAGCACGACCCTGCATAAGCGCATCCGCGGTGAAGTTCCTTTTGCAGATCTCGCGCAGGATTGGCGCCAAGTCCAACGCAGCACCCAGGGTTGCTTTTATATCTACTACGCCCTGCAGGATGGAAGTATAGAACTCTATCCGCCAGACCCGCTGCCACACAACTATGATCCACGCAAGCGTCCCTGGTACCGCACCGGTATCAGTGCCACCAAGACTCCGGCCTGGACCGCTCCATACGCCGAAATAATCACCGGAGATATGGTGGTCAGTGCTGTTGTACCTCTGTATCCACAGAGCGAACCAGCTACACAGGGTTCTGACCCCGGCGGGGTTTTCTCTATGGATATCACCCTCGCAGGTCTTGAGGATATGTTCAGGGGGATGTCCCTCCCTGATGGCGGCTCCATCTACCTCGTAGATACTGAAGGGCAACCGTTTATTGCTTCGCATGCTGAGTCCGGCGCTACAGACCTCCCTCAAACCCTGCCCGGTAACAGCAGAAACACCCTGGTAAACTACAGCGACCCCTTAAGCAACGGCTGGCAGGTCGGTGTGGTGTTACCGCGCACCGCCCTGGTGCAGAATTTTGCCCAACTGCGCCAGCCGGTTCTTTACGGGGCTGCTGCTCTAATTATTTTTGCGGTCATTGCATCCCTGATATCGGTCTGGCGCATGACAGCACGCACCCATCGGCTCGCAGAATACTTTCGCTCCACCATGGAGGAGGAGCACGCCCTGAAGGAGATTTTCACCGGCAAAGATGAATTCTCCTATCTGAATCACCATTTCAATCAAGCGGTAGAGGTGGTGCGCAAACTACACCGGGAAAAGCTTGCTCGCGAGCAGGCCTCACGCTTTCTGGTGGAACGTGCCCCCATCGGCTTTTTCCGCACAGACCGCAGTGGCGAGATTATCTACCTCAATCCGCAGTTTATCCATATGCTCGGCTACCGTGATCTGGAGGATATCCTTGCGCATATATCCTCTATTGAAGAAGTATATCTGACCCCTGAAACGCGCACGGACTTTATCGCGCGACTGGATGAGCACGGAGAAGTACAGAACTTCAAGGCCCAGCTATGCACCAAGAGTGGCGCATATATGTGGGTTTCCATAACCGCACATATAGCAGCTCCGCGTGCGGAGGACAGTTTTGTAATTCAGGGCTTTATTCTCGACATTACCCGCGATATGGAGGAGCGCACGGAACTGGTAAAGCAGGCTAGCTGTGACCCTCTAACTGGCGCCGCGAACCGGCGAACCTTTGATGCTGTATTCGAGCGTGCAGTACAGCACGCTGTAGAACATCGGGAGCACCTGAGCTTAATCGAATTTGATCTGGATAAGTTCAAGGAGATCAATGATTCCCTCGGTCATGCAGCGGGGGACGCCATTCTGTGTCATGTCGCCGAAGTTGCCGCGACCATAACCCGCAAGGATGATCTGTTCGCGCGTCTTGGTGGGGACGAGTTTGCCATCCTTCTGCCCAAGGCCGATACCGATGCCGCTATGCATCTCGCAGAGCGTCTGCAGGAAGCCCTGCGCCACTCCGAAAGTCCACATAACTATCCGACCCCGACCTTAAGCATCGGCATAAGCAGTTTTTCCGGCGCTGATACAGTGCTTGAGTCTGACGCTTCTATCCCCGATGCTGCCTCCCTCATGCGCGCCGCGGATGTGGCGATGTACCGCGCCAAACAGCGCGGGCGCAATCAGATAGCATGCGCCTCTGCGGAAGAGGAACTCTCCGAATAGTGCACTTCAAGACGATTTACGATCAAATCCGCTAGTTTCAGGATCTCCAATTCCACATAGTCGTATCTCGAACGGGAGTGGTGATTGCCAACAATCTGCATTACTTTTCGGGTTTTCTCCTGGTCAAAGCCTATCTCTTCGAGTAACCTCTGCACCACCGCAGGGCCGTACTGTTCCTGGGTGGTGGCGTCGTTATACCCGAGCTCTTTTTCTGAAGGTTTTATCCCCACATCGTGGAGAAGCGCACTCGTGAGGAGTACCTCTGTATCCACATCAGTATAATGGTGCTGGAGCAACTCCGCCTGCTGCATCACTTCAACCGCATGGGTAATGCGCTGATAGTCCGTTTCAAAAAAATCTGCCAGCACCTTTATCAGCTGACCTTTTAGAAGCGCATATGACATGGTGCATCTCCTGATGTGCCAAGTACGTGCAAAACCGCCCTGAATACACGCGGCATCCAGGGCGGTTGGGATGTTACTTTATGTTATACGCGTTTTACTTCTCATCCGCGTATGACGTCTTGAACTCCTTCACTTCGGTCTTCGGATCATAGATCTCTTTACCGGAGTGGGAAGCCTTCTGGATCCACTCTTCACGCAGGGTGTTGAGGAAGGTGATCTTCTCATCCACCAGATTCTCCATCTGCAGACCGATCAGCTCCTGCGCTTTTTCCTTGGTACTGAATGCAGGCCCCTCGTACCCAGGCGCACCGTGTTTCGCCAGAATCATGCGCAGCTTCAGGCGTGCATCATGCCCTTTGTCAATGGCGGTGCCCAGGATGCGCAGTGTCTCTTCAGGAGCGTGGAAGAATCCGCCATGGGCAGCCACGGCAAAATCCCAGCGCCACTGGCCGTGACGGATATCCATGAGTACAGGCTCCATCTCCGCTTCGGTAGCTCCGAGCTCCCATGCCTTGGCGGCTTCGAAGTGAGCCTTGGCGAGGATATCGGTAGCGGCCGCGGCCAACTCTTCCTTGCGCTCCAGCTTGCGTTCTACAATCTGCTTGAACTGCTCTTCACTCTCGCCGTGGCAATTGAGGCAGGTGTTGCTGATGTTATCCAGCGGGCTGCCGATCTTATGGTCGGAGTATTTTACCCCACCTTCACGTACATAGGGCATATGACAATCCGCACAGGCGAGGTTGTTCTGCCCGTGGATGCCGGTTTTGAAGGTCTCGTAACCGGGGTGCTGCGCTTTCAGCATCGGGGTTTTACTCAGTTTATGCGTCCAGTCGGTAAATTTGCGCTCATCGTAGTACTGCTCGATATCTTCAACGGCGAGACCATTATCCCAGGGGAAGGTAACCACAGCGGCCGTGTGCTCTTTGCCATCGGGGTCTTCCCAGTCGGTCTTTTTGAAGTAGTACTCCGCATGACACTGGACACATACCAGGGTGCGCATATCCTGATGGGATGCTTCGTCAAAGGGCTCGCTACCCTCCGCGTCCAGGGCACGCGCAAGGAAATCACGCTTTACGCTGAGCTGCATGGTCTCGTTGTCGTGACAGTCGGCACAGCCAACGGGATTAACAACCTCATCTCCCCAGCGTGCCCACTTGCCGGTAAAGAAATCGAGTTCACCCTTCTCTTCCATCAGGCGCGGCACATCGGGGGATTTACACGTCCAGCACGCAGTGGGCATGGGACCGGTCTTTTTGTCAACCGGGGCACCGGTGCGCAGGGTATTGATGTTATCCTCTAGCATGTAAAAGTGCCCGCGCGGCTCATTGTAGTCCTTGGAAAAGCCATACCCGGCCCAGAGTACCACCAGGTTCGGATCTTTTTTCAGGATGTCCTTAATTTCGTCACTCTCCTTTGTTGCCATATACGAATCGTATTGACGCGGGAAGTACTTACCCCACTCTGAGCTTCTGGGCTCAAGCTCCTTGATATCGGGTACTTTGTTGATCATCTCCTGATCCGCTTTGTTGCTCATTATGGAACCGAGGAGCAACAGCATCAGCACAGTGGCTACTACGGAAACAACTATTACAATCATCGATTTGTTCATACATTTCTCTCCTGAATATTCTGACTAGGGATTTTAGCGCTCTTTGACACCCAGGTTATCCGGCGTTGACAACAGGCTTTTGGTGCGTCCGTGGGGAACCATGCGGTGGCAGTCCCAACAACGTCGCCCCATGCTCACTTCATCATCGAATTTGGCGTAGTGTTCGCTGTTCTCATGCATCTGTGAAACTGCCGCTTCATGGCATGAAATACAGTTATTCTGAATCCGCTCTGCGGCATTCGCAGTAACGCGCAGATTCTTGCCGTAGGTTCCAAAGGTCATGGCTACCGAGTGATTGTAGCCGTCAATCGTTTTAGCAAACATTTTTTTGACGAAGGAATCACGCGGGAGGTGACAGTCGACACAAGTCGCCTGCTCCCGGTGCGAGCTGTGCTGCCATGTGGCATAGTGTGTGTTCATGGTATGGCAGGTTATGCACACCTTCGGATCGGAGGAAAGATACGAAAGCGCCCTCGATTCGTAAATCAGGGTTACAAAAACCACGACCACCATCACAGCACAACCGGTTGCTACATACGTCATCACATTACTGTTTTTCATAAGCAGCCTTTTGGTTTAGTGGGATATGAATCGGTTATCTAACATCAAAACTTATATGCCACCCGCGCCGTAAAGATTTCGGTATCTACTGCGGGATTGGCAAAACCGTTGCTCGAAGTTTCGTCCTGCATAAAATTGGCGTACTTGAACAGTACGCTGAGGTTTTCATTGATCGGGCGCGCAAGCACCACGTCAATTTCGTCGCCGTACACTCCATCAAACGCCGCATCGTCAGCGGTGTCAAAGTAGTGATATACAAAAGTAAGCTTACATCCCAGCCCCTTCGCAGAGGCCTGCGCATAGTAGTCCTGCAGGCCGCCAACCAGACCACCGCCATTGGTTGCAAGGAACACATCCGCAAAACCGTTAAACTTATGTGCGGTACTGAACAATGTGTCAAATGGGCGATCATCACCGTCCTGACCAGAGATATACGAGTAACCGGCACCTACTTCAAAGGGTGAAATCTGCGCCCCTAAAAAGGTATTGAGCATATCCGCACTGTGGTTCTCTCCATCGGCAAAGTCACGTTGCAGGGTGTAGTCCACGTAATAGTGCAGCGCACCCGGATCCCCTTCCACACGCACACCGTAGGTGGCACTGTCGCGGGAGTCATCTGCGGTGCTTTCGGTATCCAGCAGGTATGCATACACCGCAATGCTGTGATCCTCTATCCCCGCGTAGCGGGCATTGACAAGGTAAAAGTCATCCAGATCATTGTGGGTCAGGTTGATGGTATTAACCTGATTTACGTACCCCGCAAACAGGGTGAGATCTTTAATGCTCTTGTTGGTCAGAGTAAGGGCATCGAATGACTGCCCATTCAGGCGCCAGCCTATATTCCCGAGCAGACGTGCGTCATCGAGAATAATCTCCTGACGTCCCAGGCGAACAACACTCTCGGGCAGACCAATGTAGTCAGCGTATGCCTTGTAGAGACGGTTTCCATCGGGATCTGCAATCAGATCACGGTCTGCCTCGCCCCCTTCAGCGTGGCGGAACTCTTCCCATGCATTGGTCAGATTGTGGAACTGAGCATAGAGTTTTACCCCGTGGAAAGCCCCGGTCTCGTAGCCGATCCGGGTGCGCACACTTAACTGTTTCCCGGGGCTGGTGCTGTCATCCCGATTTTTATACTCAAAACTCGTCAACACCCCCACGTCTGCAGAACCTCCCTGCATCGCAGCATTTAAATCATCCAGGACTGATGCCCTTGAGAGCGTTGTGGTGCTCAGGCATATACAAAGGGCCAATCCCCATACCATGGTACATCTTATCATTGCCTCTCCTTTCCTCGGGGTACCTGTAGACATGTAAACGTACACCCATAGCGTAATATCAACCACGCACTTGTCAAGTGCGCACCAGCGTCTTTTGCAGGTGTGGTTTTACACGTTATGTGCCAAAGTGGAGAAAGAAACTGAAAAACACTGATAAGACAAGCATTTAATGTTTTTCTCGGGATAGATTCAGGGTAAAGGCAGTGATTTCGAAGGGGGCAAACGTTACCTTGGCGTTACAGTATAGCCACCCGAAAGTTACCATCATGTAACATCAGGGTGGTTCAGGTTATAGCGCTGCATTTTCTCCCATAGATTTTTACGTGATATCATCAGTTCTGCAGCTGCCCGGGTTTTCTTGTGGCCGCAGCGCTTCAGGGTCTGGGCAATGTATTCGCGTTCGAAGGCCGCAAGTGCCTCTTTAAGGGGGGTATCGCGTGTCATATCCGCCGCAGGAAATGTAGCAGGTGCAGAAGCGTGCAGAAGATCTGGGGGGAGATCGTCAGGGAGAATCAACTCACCGCTGCTCAGAGCTACAGCGCGCTCAACAGCATGTTCCAGCTGACGGATATTACCGGGGAAATGATACCCCATGAGAACCTTAAGTGCCTCCTGGGACAAGGTTCGCATCGGTTTGCCCATGCGTGCAGAAAACTTCTCCAGAAACATCTGCGCCAGCGGGACAATATCTTCGCGCCGTTCGCGCAGTGGTGGCACTTCAAGGTGGATCACATTAAGACGGTAGAACAGGTCTTCGCGGAAACGCCCATGGGCGACATCGTCTGATAAGATATGGTTGGTAGCTGCCACAATGCGCACATCAAGCATAACCTCTTTTCTACCTCCGAGGGGCTGAACCGCGCGTTCCTGAATAACGCGGAGAAGCTTTGCCTGTGCTGCAAGGGGGAGATCGCCTATCTCATCCAG
>JAWOFA010000098.1:0-43444 GCA_046482505.1 Desulfuromonadaceae bacterium
GAAGGTGGACGTCACACCCCGTTCTTCAAAGGATATCGTCCTCAGTTCTACTTCCGCACCACTGACGTGACCGGAATCGTAGAGCTTCCCGAGGGAGTAGAGATGGTAATGCCCGGCGACAACATCGCTATGAGCGCAGAGCTGATCACCCCCATCGCCATGGACAAAGAGCTTCGCTTCGCGATCCGCGAAGGTGGTCGTACCGTTGGCGCTGGTGTTGTAAGCGAAATTATTGAGTAGTAGAGGATTCAGATGGCTAGTCAGAAGATAAGAATTCGCCTCAAGGCGTATGACCATACACTGCTTGATATGGCAGTAAATGAGATTGTAGATACGGTGAAGCGCACAGGTTCCCGCTTGGCAGGACCGATTCCGCTTCCCACGGTTATTAATAAGTACTGTGTACTGCGTGGTCCGCACGTGGACAAGAAGAGCCGCGAGCAATTTGAGATCCGCACGCATAAGCGTCTGCTTGATATACTCGAGCCGACCCAGCAGACAGTAGATGCGCTGATGAAGTTAGACCTTTCTGCGGGCGTATTTGTCGAAATTAAGCTGTAAGCGCAGTACAAGTTACTATAGAGAAGATGAGGATAGAGAGATGGTAGACGGTATTCTTGGAAAAAAACTGGGGATGACCCAGATATTTACCGAGAGCGGTGCGCGTATACCGGTTACGGTTATTGAAGCAGGCCCCTGCACTGTTGTGCAGAAAAAGCTTGCCGAGACCGACGGGTACACTGCGGTACAGCTCGGGTTTGGAACACAGAAGGCCCAGCGCGTAAATAAACCTCTCACCGGCCACTATGCTAAAGCAGGACAGGGTGTTTTCAGGTTTCTGCAAGAAGTTGGCGGTGACGTTGCCGAGTATGAATTAGGAGCTCAGATCAAGTGTGATGAGGTCTTCAGTGCTGGCGATATTGTAGATGTGGCAGGCATGAGTAAAGGTAAGGGGTTTCAGGGTGTTATGAAACGCTGGAATTTCTCAGGTGGTCGTAGTACCCATGGCTCGAAGTTCCATCGCGGTGCAGGTGCAATAGGTGCCAGTGCATGGCCTGCCAAGGTTTTTAAGGGTAAGAAAATGGCCGGCCAGATGGGTAATGAGAAGGTGACCGTTCAAAACCTCGAAATTGTTGGCGTGCGTGCCGATCAGAATGTGGTTCTGGTTAAGGGTGCGATCCCTGGTCCGAAAAATGGTCTGGTCGCAATTCGCAAAGCGGTGAAGGCGAAGGCCTAGGCCAAGGTGATACGGGAGAAGTACAATGGCTAAAGTAACTATATACGATATGCAAAAAAATCCGTTGTCGGAACGCGAAATATCCGACAGCGTTTTTGATACACCGGTTAAGGGTTACCTTGTCCATGATGTTGTGCGTAGCCAGTTGGCTGCCCGGCGTCAGGGAAGTGCGGCGACCAAGTCAAGAGGAATGGTGGCAGGCGGGGGCAAAAAACCTTATAAACAGAAGGGTACGGGTAATGCCCGCCAGGGCTGTATCCGCGCGCCTCATTATGTGGGTGGTGGCGCAGCTTTCGGCCCTTCTCCGCGCCAGTATGGCTTCAAACTCAACAAAAAGGTTAAGAAGTCTGCGCTTTGTTCAGCACTCTCTGCTCGTTTCCAGGGGAACGAAATGCTGGTTTTGTCAGACATGAAGCTTGACAAGATCAGTACTAAAACCTTCGCGCAGGTTATGAATAAACTTGAGCTTGAAAACGCTCTGGTTGTGATTGCAGGTGCAAACCCTGAAGTCGAACTCTCTGCGCGCAATTTGCACAACGTCAAGGTGCTGCGCGCAGAAGGCATTAATGTCTACGACGTTATGAAGTATCGTAACCTCGTGTTGACTGAGGGTGCTGTAGAAGTACTGGAAGGAGCGTTAGCGCAATGAGACCTTTGCATCAGATCATTAGGAAGCCACTCCTCACCGAGAAAACGACCATGCAGAAAGAAGACAGCCGCGTGGTTGTGTTTGAAGTGGCCCGGGATGCCAATAAAATTGAGATCAAACAGGCTATTGAGAAAGCCTTTGATGTCAAGGTTGACGACGTCAATACCATGATTATCGCAGGTAAGATCAAACGTGTCGGGCGGCAGTTTGGTAAGCGTCCCAATCGGAAGAAGGCATATATTACTCTCGCTGAAGGCAGCAACATTGATTTCTTTGGCGTGTAATGACAGTTTAAGGAATACGGAGTAGGATAATGGCGATAAAAAAGTTTAAGCCAACCTCGCCAGGGCGGCGTCATATGACGGCCTCGTCTTTTGAGGAGGTTACAAAATCGACACCGGAAAAGTCACTTTTAGAGCCTTTGACCAAAAGTGGCGGGCGTAATAACAACGGACGGATCACAAAGCGTCATACCGGTGGCGGTCATAAGCGTAAGTACCGTATTATTGATTTCAAGCGGGATAAGAAAGAGATTCCGGCCAAGGTTGTCTCTATAGAGTACGACCCGAATCGTTCAGCCAGAATTGCCCTGCTCAACTATGCGGATGGCGAAAAGCGCTATATTCTTGCTCCTCAGGGTTTAGAGGTAGGAAACAGTATCCTGGCGAGCAATAGTGCTGATATTAAACCTGGTAATGCGATGCAGATTCGCTCTATTCCCCTTGGTACCTGGGTACACAATGTAGAACTCAAGGTAGGTAAGGGTGGTCAGCTGGCACGTAGTGCTGGCGCGTATGCGATGATCGCTGCTAAGGAAGGCAAGTATGCTCAGTTGCGCCTCCCTTCCGGTGAGGTGCGTCTGGTCTTTCAGGAGTGTTGCGCAACTATTGGCCAGGTCGGAAACATTGATCACGAAAATGTAAAACTCGGCAAGGCCGGACGAAATCGCTGGCTGGGCAAACGCCCTCAGTCACGTGGTGTCGCGATGAACCCGATTGATCATCCCCACGGTGGTGGTGAAGGCAAGAGTTCAGGTGGGCGTCATCCGGTTACTCCCTGGGGTGTTCCGACCAAAGGGTATAAGACACGCACCAATAAGCGTACTGATCGCTTTATTGTGCGCCGTAAGAACAAGTAAAGGAGGCAGTTGTGCCAAGATCAATTAAAAAAGGACCTTATGTCCAGGATTCGCTGTTGCGCAAGGTTGACCTTGAAGGAGGATCCACCTCTAGTAAAGTGATCAAAACCTGGTCCCGCCGCAGCACTATCATTCCTGAGTTTGTTGGGCATACATTTGCGGTTCACAATGGTAAGAAGTTTCTGCCGGTTTACATTTCCGAAAACATGGTAGGACACAAGCTTGGTGAATTTGCTCCTACCCGTACATATTACGGTCACGGGGCAGATAAGAAATCCAAGAGAAAATAATAGCTACGGAGTACCAGAATGGAAGCTAAAGCTAAATTAAGATATGTCCGCATGTCGCCGCAGAAGGCTCGCCTGGTTGTGGATATGGTACGCGGCAAAAATGTGCAGGAAGCTCTGAATATTTTGCGTTTTTCCCCTCAGAAGCCCGCAGCAATCGTTTCGGGCGTGGTCAAGTCTGCCGTAGCTAATGCCGAGCAGGCCGGTGTTGCCGATGTAGATAACTTGTTTATCAAGGCAATCACTGTAGATCAGGGGCCTGCGCTTAAGCGGTTTATACCCAGAGCGCAGGGTCGTGCCAGTAGGATTCGTAAGCCAACCAGTCATGTTCAGGTAGTCCTGGACGAGAAATAGCCATCAGGGAGGTGATAGTTTGGGCCAGAAAGTTCATCCAATAGGGTTTCGCCTGGGGATCATTAAGACCTGGGAATCGAAATGGTATGCAGATGAAGATTACTCACGCTTTGTGCATGAGGATCTTAAACTTAGAAATTACTTAAAAAAGCGTCTTTATCATGCAGGGATTTCCAAGATAGAGATTGAGCGCGCTGCAGGTAAGATGAAATTGAACATCTTTGCTGCACGTCCGGGTATCATTATCGGTAAGCGCGGTTCCGAGGTTGAAGTACTCAAGCTTGAACTGGCCAAACTCACCGATAAGGAGGTCTTTCTCAATATCCAGGAAGTACGTAAGCCTGAAGTTGACGCGCAGTTGGTAGCTGAAAGTGTAGCTTTACAGCTCGAGCGGCGTGTAGCCTTTCGACGCGCCATGAAGCGCAGTGTAGGTCAGGCCTTGCGCTTTGGTGCCGAGGGGATAAAGATCACATGTAGTGGTCGACTTGGCGGTGCCGAGATGAGTCGCACCGAATGGTATCGAGAGGGCAGGGTTCCTCTGCACACTCTGCGTGCCGATATCGACTATGGCTTTGCAGAAGCCAAGACCACTTATGGCATCATCGGAGTGCAGGTTCTCATCTTCAAGGGCGAAGTTCTCTCTGTAGAGAAAAAATAGATAGCCAGATAGGAGTATGACGATATGTTAATGCCCAAGAAGGTTAAACATAGGAAACAATTTAAAGGGCGGATGAAAGGCGCTGCACGAGGCGCTACCGATATAAATTTCGGTGATTACGGTCTGCAGGCTTTGAACTGCGGCTGGCTTTCATCTCGCCAGATTGAGGCTGCGCGTCGCGCCATGACTCGTTACATCAAGCGTGGCGGCAAAATCTGGATTCGTGCATTTCCCGATAAGCCACTGACGCGAAAAGCTGCTGAAACCCGCATGGGTAAAGGTAAAGGTTCTCCTGACAGCTGGGTAGCTGTAATTCGTCCCGGCATGATCATGTACGAAATGCAGGGCGTGCCTGAAGATGTAGCGCGTGAAGCGTTCAGACTTGCGGCACATAAACTGCCGATTAAGACCAAGTTTGTTGTCAGGGAGGGTAGCAGCAATGAAAGCTAAGGAACTTGAAGGCTATAGTGTAAATGAGCTGCAGAAGAAGTCAGATGAACTGAGTCAGGAGTTGTTCAACCTTAAGTTCCAACTGCATACAGGACATCTTGATAATACAGCCAAGATTTCTCAGTTGCGCAAGGACATTGCAAGGACTAAAACAATTCTGCATCAGAAACTTGCCGGTTAGGAATATTAGGGTGATCGTATGACCACAGAGCGTCGAAATAAAAAGAAAGTTGTTGGAGTAGTTACTAGCGACAAGATGGATAAAACAGTTGTTGTAAAAACTGATGATCTTGTTAAACATCCGGTATATAAGAAGTACCTGAAGCGCAGCAAGAAGTATAAAGCGCACGATGAGACCAACAGCTGTTCTGTTGGAGATAAGGTTCTGATAACTGAAACACGTCCTCTTTCGCGTGATAAGCGCTGGCGTGTCACTCAGGTACTGGATAAGTCTGTATAGACTGGGAGATAGACAATGATTCAAATGCAAACCACACTTGATGTGGCAGATAATTCAGGAGCCAGAAAGCTGTGCTGCATTAAAGTACTGGGTGGTTCAAAGCGCACGTACGCGGGGTTGGGCGATGTAATTGTCTGCTCTGTAAAAGAGGCACTGCCCAATTCAAAGGTTAAGAAGGGTGATGTAGTGCGCGCTGTAATAGTCCGCACTGCGAAGGAAGTTGCGCGTCCGGATGGTTCACGCATCCGTTTTGACAAAAACTCTGCGGTAGTTATTAATAGTGCCGGAGAGCCTAGCGGAACTCGAATTTTTGGTCCGGTTGCACGTGAATTACGTGCGCGCAAATACATGAAGATCATATCCCTTGCACCTGAGGTGCTTTGATAGCAGGCTGGAGATTAAACGAAATGGCAGTAAAGAAGCTACATGTAAAAAAGGGTGATCTCGTTCAGGTTATGGCGGGCAAGGAAAACGGTAAGCAGGGTAAAGTGCTGCGAGTTTTTCCGGCCAAAAATCGGCTTACTGTGGAGAACCTGAATATAGTTAAACGCCATACGCGCCCTTCACAGGTGAATCAGGAAGGCGGTATAGTTGAGAAGGAAGCGGCAATGTCAGCATCCAACGTGATGCTGGTCTGCAGTGCATGCAATCAGCCTTCGCGTACCGGGATTCGCGTTCTTGAAGATGGGTCGAAGGCCCGGTTCTGCAAGAAATGCAACGAGATCGTAGACAAGTAACGGAGAGCTAAATGGCCAGGTTGAAGGAAAAATACTACAAAGAACTGGCACCTAAGCTGCTGAATGACCTGCAACTTGACAATGTCATGCGGGTTCCCAAGGTAGATAAGGTTGTCGTAAATATGGGTGTAGGCGAGGCAATTCAGAATACAAAATTGCTTGAGTCTGCAGTTGAAGAACTCGGCAATATAACTGGCCAAAAACCTGTTATAACCAAGGCAAAGAAGTCAATTGCTGGGTTTAAATTGCGCGAGGGAATGCCGATTGGATGCATGGTGACGCTGCGGCAGAACCGCGCGTATGAGTTTCTGGATCGGTTAATTAATGTTGCACTGCCTCGTGTACGTGACTTCAAGGGGATTTCTCCCAAAGCATTTGACGGGCGTGGGAATTACACCCTTGGCATCAACGAGCAAATCATTTTTCCAGAGATTGAACTCGATAAGATAGCAAAGATTGGTGGGCTGAATATTTCCATTGTAACCACAGCTCAGACAGATGAAGAGGGCAGGGCCCTTCTGACTGAGCTGGGAATGCCATTCAGAAAATAATCAGTCTTATTGGAGGAAAATGTGGCTAAGAAATCAATGATAGCAAAAGCAAAGCGACCGCAGAAATTTGCAGTACGTAAGTACACCCGCTGTCCTATCTGTGGGCGTTCACGTGCGTACTACCGCAAGTTCGACATGTGTCGTATCTGCTTACGTAAACTGGCACTCGAGGGCAAACTGCCCGGCGTGCTGAAATCAAGCTGGTAAACTAATCAAGGAGCTGTTCCATGGCAATGACTGATCCTATTTCGGATATGCTGACCCGCATCCGCAACGCGGGTATGGCTAGGCATGTCAAGCTCGCGATCCCTTCGAGTAAAATGAAGGTTGCGATAGCTGATGTGCTGAAAAGTCAGGGATACATAAAAAATTACAAAGTAATTACAGATGACGTACAGGACTCGCTGGTTGTCTACCTGAAGTACGACTCAAAACGTAAGCCTGTAATCAACGAAATTGCGCGTGTTTCCAAGCCGAGTCGACGTACTTATGTTGGGTATGGAGAGATTCCGCAGGTCAAGAACGGCCTCGGGTGTGCGATTATTTCAACATCTAAAGGTGTTCTGTCCGATGCCGCTGCCCGTGAAGCTCAGGTTGGTGGCGAGCTCGTCTGCACCGTCTGGTAGATAACGTAAGGAGTGTAGGCAATGTCAAGAGTCGGAAAAAGACCGGTAACTATACCGGCCGGAGTAAAGGTCGATCTGAGCTCCGAATTGATTAAGGTCCAGGGACCCAAAGGCAGCCTTGAGCGGAAGCTTTCCGATCAGGTTCATGTGGCCATGGAAGCAGATTCTATTACGGTTAAGCCCATCGAAGCTGCGCGTGTTGATACCTCCATGCAGGGATTATATCGTGCTCTTATCATTAATATGATTGAGGGTGTAACTAATGGGTTTCAAAGGATACTTGAAATAAACGGTGTTGGTTACCGTGGTGATGTTAAAGGTAAAACCCTGAATCTTGCCCTCGGTTATTCCCATCCAATTGAGTATGCTATCCCCGATGGGATTGAAATAGAAGTGGAAAAGCAGACAAAGCTGACAGTCAAGGGCATTGATAAAGAACTTGTGGGTGCTACGGCTGCCAAAATCCGTTCATTCCGTTCCCCTGAGCCGTACAAGGGTAAAGGGATCAAATATGCGGAAGAACGTATCCTGCGTAAAGCGGGTAAAACAGGTAAGAAATAATTCATAACAGGAGATCCATAGTGGCTGGCGTAATTTCAAGAGCGGAATCGAGGAAAAGACGACAAACGCGCGTGCGACGCAAGGTTACTGGTACTGCTGACAGGCCGCGTCTCTGTGTGTTCCGCAGTTCAAAGCATATATATGCTCAGATTATTGACGATTCACAGGGTGTCACTGTCGCCTCAGCATCTACACGAGATAAGTCCGTAGTTGATGGCCTTTCTTATACAGGTAATGTTGAAGCGGCCAAAGCAGTAGGTGAGAAGATTGCCCAGAATGCCCAGGAGAAGGGCGTTAAAAATGTTGTATTCGACCGTAATGGTTTTGTATACCATGGCCGGGTAAAGACAGTGGCAGATGCTGCTCGTGAAGCGGGCCTGGATTTTTAATTTTTAGTAGGAGGTTCCTTTGCGACATAATGAACAGAATGAAACAGAGCTGATTGATCGTGTAATACAGATTAATCGCACTTCCAAGGTTGTAAAAGGTGGACGGCGTTTCAGCTTTTCAGCTCTAGTAGTTGTTGGTGATGGCAATGGTCGGGTAGGTTTTGGCAAAGGCAAAGCCAAAGAGGTACCCGAAGCTATCAGAAAAGGGGTTGATAAAGCTAAAAAGAGCATGATTGAAATACCCTTAAGCGACTCAACTATTCCGTTTGACAGTTTGGGGCGCTACGGTGCAGGAAGTGTGCTGCTGAAATCCGCCTCTAAAGGTACTGGAATTATTGCCGGAGGTCCGGTTCGTGCTGTGCTCGAATCAGCCGGTGTCGGGGATATTTTGTCCAAGTGTCTGGGTTCAAACAACCCACATAATGTTGTCCGGGCGACAATGAATGCCCTTGAACAGCTTAAGAGCCGAGAAGAGATCATGGAACGTCGTGGCCTCAAGGCTTGATCTAAGGACAATGGAGACGTTAGATGAGTGAACAGATCAAGGTAACACTAAAGAAGAGTGCCATTGGGCGTGATAAATATTTCACCAGGGTCCTTAAGGGCCTGGGACTGACTAAGTTGCATAAAACTGTAGTTCTTCCTGCAACCCCCGAGATTAAAGGCATGATTGCCAAGGTTAGCCACATGGTTGCTGTAGAGGAATGCAAGTAGAGGGTATACAAATGGATTTGAGCAATTTGAGTCCCGCACCGGGATCAGTAAAAAACAGGAAACGCCTTGGGCGTGGAGCAGGTTCAGGCCTCGGAAAAACTTCCGGTAAAGGTCATAAGGGCCAGAATGCGCGCTCCGGGGGTGGAGTCAAGCCCGGCTTCGAAGGTGGGCAAATGCCTCTGCAGCGCCGTCTGCCGAAGCGTGGGTTTACTCCCTTGAAAAAGAAGATTTTCAGCCTCGTTAACCTGAAAGACCTCGAAACATTTGAAGACGGGTCTACTATAGATCCGGATATGCTTGTTCGAGCTGGATTTATCAAGAAAGCCAACGACGGCGTGAAAATTCTGGGTGACGGTGATTTGACAAAATCACTTACCGTAAAGGCACATAAATTTAGCTCTGCCGCAGCGGATAAAATTGCCGCAGCTGGTGGTAAGACAGAGGTGCTTTAATCTTGCTTAAGAGTCTTCAAAACATATTCAGTATTGTCGAGTTACGGAACCGCATTCTGTTTACCCTGATGATGCTGGCTGTATACCGCATCGGGTGTCATGTCCCTACCCCGGGGGTGAACAGCCAGGTGCTCGCGAGTTTTTTTGAAGGCTCGCAAGGAACACTTCTGGGGCTGGTTAGTGCGTTTACCGGCGGGGCACTTGAGCGCATGACCATATTCGCGCTTGGGATAATGCCATATATCAGTGCTTCAATCATTCTGCAACTGCTTACCGTAGTATCAGAGCCGGTGCAGCGACTTTCAAAAGAGGGTGCACAGGGTCGCAAGGTTATAACCCGCTGGACACGGTATGGAACTGTTATTCTTTCAGTTGTCCAAGGTGCAGGTATTGCAGTCGGCCTTCAGTCAATGCGTGGTCCGGCCGGTGATCCTGTAGTATCCAGCCAGGGGCCGGGATTTATTGTTCTTACAATTATCACCCTGACCGCAGGTACTGCCTTTATTATGTGGATCGGTGAGCAGATAACAGAGCGTGGAGTTGGTAATGGCATTTCTCTGATAATATTTGCCGGAATTATTGCCAATATGCCTGCAGCCATTGTTAATTCACTTCGCTTGGTTAAGACGGGAGCTATGCCGTTGTTTACTGCAGTGTTTATCCTGATACTCATGGTTGCTGCGGTTATGTTTATTGTCTTTATGGAGCGCGCCCAGCGCCGGGTACCGATACATTACGCTAAGCGTGTTGTGGGTATGCGCAACATGGGGGGGCAGTCGAGTCATTTGCCACTTAAAATAAACATGAGCGGTGTTATCCCGCCCATATTTGCCAGTTCAATTATTATGTTCCCGGCAACGGTGGCTAATTTTGTTGATGTCGAGTGGGTGCAGTCTCTTGCTGGAATGATGACACCGACGCATTGGCTTTATAATGTGTTTTTTGTTGCTTTTGTTGTTTTCTTTTGCTACTTCTACACAGCTGTGACATTCAACCCCGTAGATGTAGCGGAAAATGTCAAAAATCAGGGTGGGTATATACCCGGTATCCGACCGGGAAAGGCCACGTCCGATTTTCTTGACACGGTTTTGAGCCGACTGACATTTGCCGGGGCAGTATATGTCTCAGCGGTGTGCGTACTCCCTTCAATAATGATCAGCCAGTTTAACGTCCCGTTTTATTTCGGGGGTACGGCGCTGCTTATAGTGGTAGGTGTCGGACTGGATACAGCCTCACAGATTGAGTCGCATATGATTTCACGTTCTTATGAAGGGTTTATGCGTGGGGTCTCAATAAAAGGTAGACGCGGTTAGGGTTTTGATATGAATTTAATTTTGTTGGGGCCTCCGGGGGCCGGTAAGGGTACCCAGGCGCAGTACTTAATGGAAGATTATGCCATTCCGCAAATTTCCACCGGAGATATGTTGCGCGCTGCAGTAAAAGAGGGAACACCCATGGGCCTTAAGGCCAAAGAGTGCATGGATGACGGAGCTCTAGTTCCTGATGATGTTGTGGTAGGTATAGTGCGTGAACGTCTACAGCAGGGAGATTGTGCCAAGGGATTCATTCTGGACGGGTTTCCACGGACGGTTCCGCAGGCAGATGCTTTGAATGACACTCTTCAGCAATTGGGCAAAGATATTGATGCTGCCATTGCTTTGAGCGTTGACACCGAATCTCTTGTAGAGCGTTTGGCTGGAAGGCGGACTTGTCCTGTGTGTGGTGCTGGCTACCATCTGAAATATGATCCGCCACGTGAAGAGGGTATATGTACCAAGTGTGGCGCAAAGCTGGTACAGCGTGATGATGATAAAGAAGATACGGTACGCAATCGCATGAAGGTTTATGCAGAGCAGACCCAGCCTCTGCTCGACTATTATTCTCAGGCCGGAGTTCTGGTTGAGGTTGATGGAATGAACGGCATTGAAGAAGTCCGTACTGCTATCAAAGAGGCATTGGATAATCTGTCTTGATAGTAATTAAGTCACAAGCTGAAATTGAGCGCATGCGAGTACCCTGTCGTATGGTGGCGGAGTTTCATCAGATCATGCGAGAAACCGTGAAGCCCGGGGTTACCACACGGAAGCTCAATGAGCTGGCTGAACAATATTGTAATGACAATAAAGCAGTGCCGGCTTTCAAAGGTTACGGGGGGTTCCCTTTTGCAATATGTTCATCTTTGAATGAGGCAATTGTCCACGGGTTTGCGTCGGACACCCCGTTACGTGATGGCGATATTCTGAGTATAGATTTTGGTGTTCTATATGATGGGTTTTACGGCGATGCCGCAGTAACTTTCCCGGTGGGGAAGATTAGCCCACAAAAGCAGCACCTTATAGAGGTAACAAAAGCATCACTGGACTCTGGTCTTGATCAGATTCGGCCTGGAGTACATCTGTCTGATATTTCCGCCGCGGTTCAGCAGATTGCGGAGAGAGCCGGGTTCTCAGTTGTGCGTGAATTTGTTGGCCATGGTATCGGACGTGAACTGCATGAAGATCCGCAGATTCCAAATTATGGTAAACCCGGTACTGGTCCGATTCTAAAAAAAGGGATGGTTCTTGCTGTTGAACCGATGATTAATGCCGGTACGAGACATGTCAAAATTCTTGAAGATGGTTGGACTGCAGTAACAAAAGATGGAAAACCGTCTGCTCATTTTGAGCACACCGTTGCAGTAACCCAGGACGGATACGAGATATTGACCCGCGTGTAGAGAGAATATGCACGCAGTATTTCAGTATTTGAGTTGTATATATATCAATTTAGAGGGCAGTTATGAAGGTTCGCGCGTCAGTAAAAGAAATTTGTGATAAATGTAAGCTCATCAAGCGTAAAGGTGTTTTGCGTGTGATTTGTGATAATCCTAAGCATAAGCAGAAACAGGGCTAGGTCAGGGAGGATATAACGTTGGCACGTATAGCAGGAATAGATTTACCTAAAAATAAACGTATTGAGATTGCGCTGACCTACATTTACGGTGTTGGCCATACGACTGCACTTGAGATTTTATCTCATGCAGGGGTTAGCCCTGGTACGCGTACAGATGATTTGACTGAAGCTGAAGTCGGTCTTATCCGTAAGGCAATTGACGGTGACTTCAAGGTTGAAGGTGATCTACGGCGTGAGGTATCTATGAATATCAAGCGCTTGATGGATCTTGGATGTTACCGTGGGTTGCGACATCGCCGTGGCTTGCCAGTTCGTGGGCAGAAAACCAAAACCAACGCGCGTACTCGCAAAGGACCTCGTAAAACTGTAGCAGGTAAGAAGAAATAATTGGAGGAACGATGGCTAAGCCGGGTAAAAAAGTCGTACGTAAGGCTAAAGTAAAAAAGAATGTAGTTAATGGTGTTGCGCACATTCAAGCAACATTTAACAATACAATTGTAACGATTGCCGACGTCAGTGGTAATGTCGTATCTTGGGCAACTGCAGGTGGTATGGGTTTTAAGGGATCTAGGAAGAGCACTCCCTTTGCTGCGCAGGTAGCCGCCGAGGCAGCAGCTAAAAAAGCCCAGGAGCATGGACTTCGTAGCTTGGAAGTGTGTGTTAAGGGTCCTGGTTCAGGGCGTGAGTCAGCACTGCGAGCGCTACAGGCTGCTGGCCTCAATGTTACTATGATTAAGGACGTTACTCCAATTCCTCACAACGGATGTCGTCCACCAAAACGCCGCCGCGTATAATAGGATACCTGGTACACTGACGGTAAAGATAAGAGGATATATAAATGGCAAAGAATTTCACACCCAAGGGCAAGATTGTACGCCGTCTCGGCGTCAATATTTATGGTAATCCAAAGTACGATCGTTTGTTAGAACGGCGCCCAACCCCTCCCGGTGAGCATGGTGCCGGAAGAAAAGGTAAGCCTTCGGACTATTCGCGCCAACTTCAGGAAAAACAGAAAGTGCGCTTTTGCTATGGGTTAAGTGAGAAGCAGTTTCGTCGTGTTTTCACTAAAGCCAAGTCGATGAAGGGGATAGCGGGGCACAACATGCTTGAACTTCTTGAGCGTAGGCTTGATAATATGGTCTATCGTCTTGGGATGGCCTCCACGCGCGCAGAAGCGCGTGTATTTGTGAAGCACGGACATTACCTGGTAAATGGGCGTAAGGTTAATATTCCTTCTGCGCTGGTAAATCCGGGTGATGTTATTGAAGTTCGTGAAAAGAGTCGTAAAGTTGAGAAGATTGTAGAGGCTCTTGATGGCGTTATGCGTCGCGGAATCCCTTCATGGCTTGAATTGGAACGGGACGCTTTCAAGGGAACAGTAAAGACCGCCCCGGTACGTGAAGAGCTTACTTCTCCAGCTATTGAAGAGCAGTTGATTGTTGAGCTTTACTCTAAGTAATTGAATTCAAGCAATCGACAACCCTTTTCAACGGAGCTGATACATGTATAAAAATTGGCGCGACTTTATCAAGCCCAAGCAATTGCAGGTTGACAGCCGTACCCTTACTGACCGATATGGTAAGTTTACAGCAGAGCCTTTTGAACGCGGGTTTGGTATAACTATAGGTAACTCCCTGCGCAGGATACTCCTTTCTTCGCTTCAAGGAGCTGCTATTACCTCTGTGCGTATTAAAGGGGTACTGCATGAATTCTCAACGATCCCCGGCGTTACCGAAGATGTGACAGATATTATCCTGAATCTTAAGTCCGTTCTGGTTCGTCTAGAAGGTGATGAAAGTCGCAATGTCCGCATTGTGAAAAAGGGAGCAGGGGAGATTACCGCCGGAGATATCGTTACAGATTCCAACGTTGAGATTCTCAACCCTGAGCAGCATATCGCTACCTGCGTTAAGGAAGCAGATGTTGAGATCGACATGGTCGTATCTATGGGTAAAGGCTATGTCACTGCAGATAAAAATCGGGATGAAAAATCGCCGGTGGGGACAATCCCTATCGATGCGATATTTTCTCCCATCAAAAAAGCAAGTTATACAATAACTAATGCACGTGTAGGACAGATTACTGACTACGACAAACTTACATTCGAAGTATGGACTGATGGAAGTGTCCAGCCTGAGGATTCCATTGCGTATGCGGCCAAGATTCTGAAAGAGCATCTGCAGATGTTCATCAATTTCGATGAAGAGCAGATTCCGGATGAAGAGCCGGAAGAGGAAGAGGTTCATAAGATCAATGAAAATCTTTACCGCAGTGTAGAGGAGCTTGAGCTTTCCGTGCGCAGTGCTAACTGCCTTAAGAATGCCGAGATCTCCCTTATCGGTGATCTGGTACAGAAATCAGAAGCTGAGATGCTCAAGACTCAGAATTTCGGGCGTAAATCGTTAAATGAGATTAAAGATATTCTGGCCGATATGGGACTCACGTTGGGAATGAAACTGGATAATTTTCCTGACCCCGAGTACCTTAAGGTATTGCAGAAAGGACGTGAAGAGATCTGATCTCTTTTGCGGATAGAGGAAAGGAAGAACTGATATGCGGCACAATAAAACCGGCAGACGTTTAGGGCGTAACAGTAGTCATCGGAAGGCGATGTTGCGCAATATGGTGACATCTCTGCTTGATCAGGAGAAGATCACTACAACCGATGCGAGAGCGAAGGAACTGCGTAAACTCGCTGAGAAAATGATCACTCTGGGCAAAAGGGGAGACCTGCATGCGCGCCGTCAGGTACTTTCTGTAGTTCAGGACAAAAAGGTCGTGGCCAAACTTTTTGATCGCCTTGCTCCGCGGTATGCTGAGCGCAATGGTGGATACACACGTATCATTAAAGTTGGTAATCGTGCGGGTGATAATGCACCGGTTTCCATCATTGAGTTTGTCGAGCACGATCAAGCAGTTGCAGCAGCTGAGTAATTCAGATGCACATAAATTAACGATTAAAGGCGAGGGGTGACCCTTGCCTTTTTTTGTATTTCCATGTTTCGGGTAGTTCAATTATGACTGTTTATCCATCTTTTACTGAGTTTGTGGATTTAGCTACTCAGGGTAACATAGTGCCCGTGTATGCCGAGATTCTTGCTGATATGGAAACACCGGTGTCAGCGTTTAAAAAAATTGATCGTGGCAGTTGGTCATATTTGCTTGAGAGTGTCGAGGGTGGCGAGAAGTGGGGACGTTATTCGATTCTCGGATCGGGGGATGCGAGTGTGTTTCGTTCACGTGGTGAATACTTCGAACTTCTCCGAAATGATTCCGAAGTTCGCCATGGATACTCAGCCTCTCCCCTGGATGAGCTGGAAGAGATGTTTTCGCGCTATGAACCGGTGGTGAACGCCGCATTACCGCGGTTTTTCGGCGGCGCTGTAGGGTATTGCGCCTACGATATGGTACGTTTTTTTGAAAGACTTCCCGATTCCAACCCTCCAGCACATGATGCGTGGGACTGTTGTTTTGTGTTCTCTGATACCTTGCTTATTTTTGATAACAAAGAGCACAAGGTTAAGGTTATACACAACACCCACATAGACGATAGTGGCACAGACCTTGGGGCACTATATGCATCCGCGTGCGCTGAAATTGAATCAACCTGCGCAATGCTGCACAAACCACTTACATCCGTAAGTAGTACCACGAGCACGCATCCGGTAGAGTTGCAGCCAAACTTTACCCCCCTGGCCTTTGAAAATGCAGTTCTGAAGGCGAAGGAATACGTGCGCAGTGGTGATGTTATTCAGGTAGTGCTGTCCCAGTGTTTTAGTGGATGTTCAGAGGTAGACCCTTTTGATATCTATCGGAGTTTGCGTACCATAAATCCCTCTCCATATATGTTTTATTTGCGCATGCAGGACACGGTAGTGGTGGGAGCCTCACCTGAAGTACTTGTGCGTAAGGAAGATCAGCACGTTGTTGTTCGTCCCATCGCAGGGACACGCCCGCGTGGTGCCACTGCTGAGGAAGATTTCGTCCTTGAAGAGGAACTGCTGGCAGATCCTAAAGAGGTTGCTGAACATATTATGCTCGTAGACCTGGGACGGAATGATCTCGGACGCATTTGCAAGGTAGGCACGGTTGAAGTTGACATATTCAAGAACATTGAACTCTACTCACATGTAATGCACATAGTATCCAATGTCCGGGGGGAATTACTCACGGAATTGAACGCCTTTGATGCACTGCGTGCCACATTTCCTACAGGAACCCTGAGTGGTGCACCTAAGATTCGTGCTATGGAAATAATTGACGAACTTGAGCCGCAACGCCGCGGTATTTACGGTGGAGCTGTGGGGTATTTTTCTTATACGGGTAATATGGATATGGCCATTGCAATTCGCACCCTTGTGATTCAGGATGGAAAAATATTTTTGCAGGCTGGAGCCGGTATTGTTGCTGATTCCGACCCTAAGGCAGAATACCAGGAGACCGTCAATAAAGCGCGCGGTGTGATGCAGGCCATCCGTAAGGCTGAGGAGGGGCTGCACTGATGTTACTCATGATTGATAATTATGACTCTTTTACCTATAATCTGGTCCAGTATTTCGGAGAATTAGGTGAGGATGTAAAAGTGTATCGTAACGATGCCATTGATTCAGCTGGAATTCAGTCCCTTAATCCTGATCTTCTGGTCATCTCTCCCGGGCCGTGTGACCCGGATCAGGCCGGCATTTCCCTGGATGTCGTGCGTAACTTCGCGGGTAAAATTCCCGTTCTGGGTGTATGCCTCGGGCATCAGGCCATTGGAAGAGCTTTTGGCGGCGACATTGTACGAGCCCCGGAGCTCATGCACGGGAAAACCAGCCCTGTCATGCACGAAGATACTGATCTGTTCCATGGTCTGCCCAATCCACTCGCAGCCACCCGCTATCACTCTCTGGTGGTTAGTCGTGAGAATCTGCCCCCGGAACTGAAGATAACCGCGCGCACTGGTGATGGAACCATTATGGGGCTTGCGCACACATCACTTCCCCTGTGGGGGGTGCAGTTTCATCCAGAATCGATTATTTCCCAGTCGGGGCATGACCTGTTGCAGAATTTTCTTAACCTGGGCAAGGCTTACGGAGTACGAAGATGATTAAGGAAGCGATTTCACAGATGGTAGAAGGGCAGAACCTTTCTGAAGGGGTTATGGTTGAAGTGATGCACCAGATCATGGGCGGGGAAGCTACCCCGGCCCAGATAGCATCCTTTATCACCGCTTTACGTATGAAGGGTGAAACCGTGGAGGAGATCAGTGGAGCCGCGCGGGTAATGCGCGCTCGTGCTACCCCTATTCAGGTGGGAGCTGGCATCGATATAGATCGCGAAGAGATCAACGTGGAGCGCGAAACTATTATCGACACCTGTGGCACAGGTGGAAGTGGAACCAAGACCTTTAATATTTCAACCACAGTTGCCATTGTTATCGCCGCGTGCGGAGTCAAGGTAGCCAAGCATGGAAATCGTAGCGTTTCTTCCGCATGCGGGAGTGCCGACGTTCTCGAACACCTTGGAGTAAATCTCGATGTCTCGGTAGCAACGGTTGAAAAGGCGGTAAATGAGATAAATGTCGGCTTTCTATATGCTCCTGCTCTGCATGGAGCGATGAAGTTCGCCATCGGTCCGCGGCGCGAGATCGGGATTCGTACCATCTTCAACCTTCTCGGCCCTCTGACTAATCCGGCCTCAGCAAATCATCAGGTTCTTGGGGTATATCGCGAAGATCTCGTTGAGCCCATCGCCCAGGTGCTGTTGCGCCTCGGATGTCGGCGCGGGTTTGTTGTTCATGGACTGGATGGCATGGATGAGATAACCCTGACAACCAAAACCCGCATCGCAAGTATTGAAGATGGTCGGGTCGATGTCTCCCTCCTGAATCCGGAGGATCTGGGGCTCAAATGCTGCAGCATGGAAGAGATCAGAGGCGGAGATGCTGACTGCAATGCCCGTATTATCCATGACATCCTCGCCGGTGAACCGGGCCCCAAGCGTGATATCGTGGTGTTAAATAGCGCGTATGCGCTGGTAGCTGCACAGCAGGCCCGGAGTGTAGAAGATGGTATTCGCCTGGCTCGGGAAGCAATCGATCTGGGAGATGCCCGTGCAAAGCTCGCCGAACTCATAAGGATCACGAATAAATGATACTGGGCAAGATTCTGGCGCATAAGGTTCAAGAGGTGGGCGCGGCAAAAGAAAAAACACCACAGCATGTACTGGAACAGCGCTGTAAGGAACTCTCGGCGTGTCGCGGATTTGAGCAACGTCTGCGCCACGTGGCAGAAACCGGTACCGCTATAATTGCCGAGGTCAAAAAAGGGTCTCCCTCCAAAGGTGTGATTCGGGAGGACTTTGATCCGCTGCACATTGCGCGGGGGTATGCGGATGCCGGGGCCGCCTGCCTGTCAGTATTGACCGATTCCGAGTTTTTTCTCGGTAGTCTGAATAATCTGGATCTGATCGCGCAGAACGTTGCCATACCCCTGCTGCGCAAGGATTTCATTGTCGATCCATATCAGATATATGAAGCCAGAGCGCACGGCGCGGATGCGGTGCTGCTCATCGCTGCTGCCCTTGAGAGCACACAAATACAGGAGTATCATGCGCTTGCACAGCAACTCGGGATGGATGTTCTTATTGAAGTACATAATATGTCCGAACTGGATATGGTATTGATGGCTCCGTGTACCATGATAGGAATTAACAATCGTTGCTTGGACTCTTTTGTAACCGATCTGGGTGTGACCGAGCGTCTCATCCCCCGGATTGGGGCTGATATATTGGTGGTGTCGGAAAGCGGTATCAACTCCAGGATAGATATTGAAAACCTCCAGGACGCCGGAGCGCGAGCCTTTCTGGTGGGGGAGAGCCTTATGCGTGAGCATGACTACAAGGCCAAATTGAGCGAACTCTGCGGCAGCCCACGTTAAAAAACTGCATGCAGTTTGTGTGAAATATAAAGTATAGGCATGGATGTTATACACGCACAACGTAGAGTAAGGACAAAAATCTGCGGCATAACCTCGGTGGAGGACGCCCACACAGCTGTTGCTGCAGGTGTCGATGCCATCGGACTGGTTTTTTATTCTGGCAGCAAGCGCTATGTAGATATGGAGCAGGCACGCCGGATATGTGCTGCACTGCCCCCTTTTGTCACCCGCGTGGGGCTTTTTGTTAATGAAGATACCGAGGTTGTTCGCACAGCCGTAGCCAGGTGTAGGCTGGATATCGCCCAGTTACATGGGGATGAAGATGCAAAAGAGTGTTCCATCCCCGGGGTACGGGTGGTAAAGGCTCTGCGTCTGCGCGAAAATACGGATATTGGCATATGTGAGTCATATCGTAGTGCCGGAGTAGAGGCTTTTCTGCTCGATGCCTGGGTAAAGGATGCTTATGGAGGCACGGGTAAATGTGCCCCCTGGGATACCGCCGCACGCTTTGCGCGTGTGCATAACATCATCCTTGCCGGGGGCTTGAATCCGGCCAATGTGGCTACTGCGATTGAGTATGTCAAGCCCTATGCCGTGGATGTATCCAGCGGGGTTGAGCAGAGCGCCGGAATTAAAGATGCGGAAAAGGTGCGCGCATTTGTGGCCAATGTCCTTAATAAGTCGGAATAGTTGAAAAAGGTAGTGGTGTTACGCATTTAAGAAATCCTCCCCATCGAAAATCGAGGAGGGATACATCCGCAGGCACGGAAAAATTTACAGGAGAGTTTTTTATGTATACATATCCAGATGCACTGGGGAACTTTGGTCCTTTTGGCGGGCGCTACGTGGCCGAAACACTTATGCCAGCCCTGTTGGAACTTGAAGAAGGTTATGCGGCGGCATGCGCAGATCCCGAATTCGCCCGCGAACTGGACTACTATCTTCACAACTATGTGGGGCGCCCCAACCCGCTGTATCATGCGGAGCGTCTGAGTGAACACCTTGGTGGGGCACAGATATATCTGAAGCGAGAAGATCTCAACCACACCGGAGCGCATAAGGTCAACAACACCGTAGGACAGATACTCCTGGCGCGGCGCATGGGCAAGAAAAAGGTTATTGCGGAAACCGGGGCAGGCCAGCACGGTGTAGCTACCGCCACCGTGGCCGCACGCTTCGGACTGCAGTGCGACGTGTTCATGGGGGAAGAGGATATACGGCGTCAGTCTCTCAATGTGTTCCGCATGAAGCTGTTGGGAGCCGAGGTGCATCCGGTTAAGAGTGGTACCGCGACCCTGAAGGATGCCATGAATGATACATTGCGTTACTGGGTCAGTAATGTGCGCGACACCTTTTATGTTATTGGTACCGTTGCCGGACCCCATCCGTATCCGAAAATGGTGCGTGATTTCCAGGCCGTTATCGGGCGCGAGACCAGAAGTCAGCTGCATGAGAAGATCGGGCGCCTGCCCGAAGTGGTGCTGGCGTGCATTGGCGGTGGTTCGAATGCCATGGGGATGTTTTACCCCTTTGTCAACGATGAAGAGGTACGCATGGTAGGGGTTGAAGCTGCGGGGCACGGAATCGAGAGTGGTAAACATGCTGCGAGTATCGGTGCCGGAGGGATCGGAGTATTGCATGGGAATAAGACCTTTTTACTCCAGAGTGATGATGGACAGATTGAGCACGCTCACTCCATCTCTGCAGGACTCGACTACCCCGGTGTGGGTCCGGAGCATGCGTTGCTTCATGAACTCAAGCGCGCCGAATATGTTTCAATCACTGATGACGAGGCTATCGAAGGGTTTAAGCTGCTCAGTGAATTGGAGGGGATAATTCCCGCCCTGGAGAGTGCCCACGCCATCGCCGAGGTTGTCAAGATGGCGCCGCAGATGAATGAAGATCAGAATATAGTTGTGTGCCTCTCCGGTCGCGGAGACAAGGACATGCATACAGTAGCAGACGCTTTTGGCGTCAACCTTTAAGGGGGATAGATGCGTTTCGAAGAACTGGATATACCTGAACAGCTGCGCCGCGGTATTGACGCGCAGGGTTTTACCGAACTTACCGAAGTACAGGAGCACGCCATACCTCTGGCTCTTGAAGGCAAGGATATTGCGGCTCAGGCTCAGACCGGCACCGGCAAGACTGCCGCGTTTATCATATCTCTGTATACGCGGCTGATGAACAGCTCAAGCAACACCGGGAAACAGCCACGTGCCCTGGTGATCGCGCCGACGCGCGAACTGGTGGCTCAAATTGCCAGCGATGCCGAAGGGCTCACTGCAGATAGCCCCATAACCATGAAGGCTGTATACGGCGGGGTCGATTACGACAAACAGCGCCAGGCTCTTGCGGCTGGGGTAGATGTGATCATTGCCACCCCCGGTCGCCTGATCGACTATGCGAAGCAGAAAGTTTTCAATTTCAGCAAGATAGAGATTCTGGTGATAGATGAAGCAGATCGTATGTTCGACATGGGTTTCATCCAGGACCTGCGATATATTCTGCGCCGCTTGCCCGCGTATGATAAGCGCCAGACTATGCTTTATTCCGCCACCTTGTCGCCGCGAGTCATGGAGCTGGCTTACGATTTTATGAATGACCCGGTCAAAATTCAGATTGAGCCGGAGCAGGTGACCGGTGCCGACATCGAACAGGTTGTGTACCATGTAGGGCGTTCGGAAAAAATTCCCTTACTGCTGGGGCTGTTGCAGGGTCAGATGGCCGACGGAAAGGTGATGGTCTTTGCCAATACCAAGCGCGAAACCGAATATGTCACCTCTGTGTTGCGTGAAAACGGACACCGTGCGGCACTTATCTCTGGCGATCTCAGCCAGCCCAAGCGGATGCGGATTCTGCAGGACTTCAAGGACGCCAAGCTCGATGTTCTCGTTGCAACAGATGTTGCCTCGCGCGGGATTCATATTGATGATGTAACCCACGTGGTCAACTACGACGTTCCCCAGGACCCGGAGGATTATGTGCATCGCATCGGTCGCACTGCGCGCGCAGGGGCTACCGGTCTTGCGATTATGTTTGCTGATGAGGAACTGGTGTATAATCTACCTCCGATTGAAGAGTGTATCGGGCACAAAATACCCCACGATGTGCCCATGGAAGAGTTGTTCCGTTGGGATTTCAAGAGACCGCGCCCTAAAAAGCGCCGCCCAGCACCTGCACCCAGAGGTAAAAAAGGGTCCGGCGCTCCGAGTGGAGGCCAGGAGAAAGGACCACGGCGTAAACCGGCACCGAGACGGCGGCGCAACGTTAAGGACAACGAGCCGCGTACATGAGCCGTGTGAACGTTTTGCCCGGTTTACTCGAGTGTCAACGCTGCGAGCGCCTGCGCACCTTTATGCACGAACTTAAGCCGCGCAAAGGGTTGCAGAAGTCGGATTACTGGGGGCAGCCGGTGCCCGGGTTTGGCCCTCATGATGCGCATGTGTGGCTAGTGGGTCTTGCCCCCGGGGCCCACGGCGCCAATCGCACCGGGCGCCCTTTTACCGGCGACGGTGCAGGCGATTTTATGTACCCATTGTTGCACCATACAGGTTTTTGCTCTGAGCCTATGGAGGAAATCCGCTCAGATGATGGGCTTGAACTTTATGATCTGTATATAAGCAATGCAGTGAAGTGTTTACCACCGCAAAATAAACCCAATGCGGCAGAGTTTGCCGCGTGCCGATACTGGCTTGTGCAGGAATGGCACATGCTTACGCAGGTGAAAGTCATTCTTGCTCTCGGTCGTGGGGCTTTTATCAGCTTGCTCCATTTTTTTAAGGAACATGGGCTGGTAACGCGACTCGCGGACTATCCATTTGTGCATGGAGAAGCATATAAGATTGGAGAAAACCAGTGGCTTGTGCCCTGTTATCACACCAGCCGCTACAATATTCAGACCGGGCGCATGACAGCGCAGATGTTTGTGGATGTGTGCACCAGGATACAGGCCCTTCTGCGCCAATAGTTCTTTGTGGTGTGTATCGAACCGGATTGGCACTGCCCTTTGCCGAAACGCCTTTTTGAATTTGGGTAAAAAAGCGGTTGAAAGGGGCACTGTTAATACATTAGACTCAAATGTCAACTTTTATAGATGTTCGCATCGACTATGCCGTAATTTTACCCAGGTTCCGGCGCTGTTTGATGCGTGGTGAGGCAGGATAAATATGGGGCGTATAGAACATACGTTAACACAGCTTAAACAGCGGAACCGAGCAGGTCTGATCCCCTTTATAACTGCGGGGGACCCCGATATTGATACAACCTTTGAGATTATGCGCACCCTGGAACAGGCGGGGGCGGATATTATTGAGTTGGGTATGCCTTTTTCAGATCCTGCTGCAGATGGACCCACCATCCAGGCTGCCTCCCAGCGTGCCCTTGACGCAGGTACTACCCTTAATGATGTCCTTACGCTGGTCGAGCGGTTCAGGAGGGTATCCGATACACCCGTGGTATTGATGGGTTACTATAACCCCATTTATGTATACGGGATGGAGCGTTTTGCTGCGCGTGCCGCGAGTGCCGGAGTGGATGGGCTTTTGCTGGTGGATGTCCCTTATGAACATCGGGGGGAAATCAGAGAGTATCTGGACCCGCATTTAATTCGCAATATAACCCTTGTGGCCCCAACCACTTTGGATGAACGCATACGCGAACTACTGAATCAGGCTGAGGGGTTTGTGTACTATGTATCAATGACCGGAGTCACCGGTACTGCGTCCATAGATACTAGTTCAATTGAGCGGCGGGTAAACCATCTGCGCGCCCTGAGCCCGGTCCCGGTTGCGGTGGGTTTCGGAATTACCACTGGTGACGATGCCCGGCAGGTCGCAGGTTTTGCCGATGCAGTCGTGGTAGGCAGTGCCCTGGTAAAGGTGATTGAACGCTATAGTGGTAGTGCTGAATTGCTGGATCAGGTAGGTGAATTTGTGAAAGATCTCAGGCAGGGGATTGAGCAGGCTTAAAATTGATGCTCTTGATAAGGTAACTATTTCAACGGAATTATCCGTGAGCTGGCTGTGTTCATTTAAGGATCACCTGTCGCCATAGATGGCGACAATGAGCCCCAAGGTTGGGTTTATGCGCCCCTTGAAATGGGGGTTGCCAACTCTTTAGTTGAATAATTACTTGAACAGTAAAGCAAGTTTCAAATCATATAGAGCGAGGATCTATTATGGCATGGTTCAAAAAATCGAAGGCACCGATAAAAGCGGTAGAAAATAAAACAGTGCAGATGCCAGAGGGGCTGTGGGTCAAATGTAAGAACTGCGCTGAAATAATCTACGCCAAAGAGATCGAGCGTAACCTCAATGTATGTCCTAAATGCGATTATCATTTTCGCATAAGTGCCCAGGCGAGAATAGAACTTGTGTTGGACAAGGGCTCTTTCGTAGAGATGGACGCCGATATCCAATCGACAGATTTCCTCGATTTTAAAGACACGAAAAAGTATAAAGATCGCATCAAGGCTTCACTGGCAAAGGCGGGAGGCGGTGATGCCGTGGTATGCGGCGAAGGCAGTATAGAAGGACTGCCAGTTGTGGTTTCCGTTTTTGATTTCAGCTTCATGGGCGGCAGCATGGGGTCCGTGGTAGGTGAGAAAATAACCCGAGCCATTGAAAAAGGACTTGAAACCAGATCACCGGTAATTATCTTTTCCTGCTCCGGCGGGGCGCGAATGCAGGAGAGTATACTTTCTCTGATGCAAATGGCAAAAACCAGCGCAGCCCTGGCTAAACTAAAAGAGGCAGGGCTTCCATTTGTCTCTGTCCTTACCGATCCTACAACCGGTGGTGTTACTGCAAGCTTTGCCATGCTCGGCGATATCAATATGACAGAGCCCCGAGCCCTCATCGGTTTTGCCGGTCCCCGCGTAATTGAGCAGACCATCCGCCAGAAGCTCCCGCAGGGGTTCCAGCGCTCCGAGTATCTCCTCGAACACGGAATGGTGGATATGATTGTCCCCCGTCAGGAGATGAAGGCGCGTCTCTCGCAGGTACTCCGCATCTTTATGGCTGCTTGATCCGGTTTCATACGTATGCGCAGTGACGCCGCCCTGGATTATCTCTACAGCCTCGGGATGTTCGGAATCAAACTCGGGCTTGACAATGTACGGGGTTTGCTTGAGCGTCTGGGTGATCCGCACACGCGCTATCCCATTATCCACGTAGCCGGAACCAACGGCAAGGGGTCCGTGTGCGCCTTTCTGGGGCAGATCTACACCCAGGGTGGATATCGGGTCGGAATTTATACTTCCCCTCACCTAGAACAGTTCAATGAGCGGATTCGTATCGGATCAGAGTTTATCTCTACGTCGGAGGTGGCGAGTCTTACCACTGAAATACGCGCTGTAGCACACGATATCCAGCCCACCTTTTTTGAGTTTACCACCGCTATGGCTCTGCTCTACTTTGCGCGCCAGAAGGTTGACCTTGTGGTGCTGGAAGTGGGGATGGGAGGACGTTTGGATGCCACCAACGTGGTTGATCCTGTCTTGAGTATTATAACCCCTATTGCATATGACCATGCTGCCTATCTGGGTGACTCCCTTTGCGCTATTGCCGCCGAAAAAGGTGGAATAATCAGATCTGGAGTCCCGCTCGTGCTGGGGGTGCAGACACCGGAAGTAGATAGTTGTCTGCAGGCTATTGCCACTCCACAACAAGCGCCCTGTTATCGCTACGGAGTTGACTACCGTGTTGAGAGGGTGAATGGTACTGTGGATGGGGTGTCTAATTTAGATATTGCTACGCCACAGCGCTCATGGTGCGGGCTGACACCTGGTCTGCGGGGGCAGCATCAGGGAGAAAACCTTGCCATTGCTCTGATGGCGATTGAAGTGATGGGAAAACGCGGACTTAATGTAGAACCGACCCAGGTTAGGGCAGCCGTAGTTCAAACAAGCTGGCCGGGACGACTGGAATGGATTGGTTCGGCTTCTGCGACCCCCGGTAAAGTTCTGCTGGATGGAGCGCATAACTACGCGGGTCTGATAGCGCTGCAGCATTATCTGGCAGTATGTGACGTGGAATCCGTGCACTGGGTGTGTGGATTCAAGCGTGACAAAGACGCCCCGGAGTTGTTTCCCCTGTTGCGTGATTATGTGAAGAATGTTTATACCGTTCCCGTTCCGGTGGAAGACCCCTGGGAGCCATCGGATCTTGCTCGTATAGGCCAGTCTGTCGGAATGGAAGCGCAGGCATTTTCTGAGGTTGAACGTGCACTTACGCAGGCATTGAAAAATTGTCAGCCCCGCGAAATAGTGCTGGTGGCCGGGTCTCTGTTTCTGATAGCTGAAGCGCGCCGCGTCTTGGCTAATTAAACCGTTAAGCATAATTTTTATTGATTTAGCTGTGCCCATTCAAGGGACATTTCTCGCCACGGCTGGTGACAATGAAACTCGTGGATGCCAGCATTTGGTAACAGCCTGGGTCCATTGAAGTGGGTATTGCCAACTTTTCAGCTGAATAGTTACCTGGGGAAAGACATGCCAGTAGTTAAACAACTTATATTTATGAGCTGCCTGATCACTGGCTGTGTGGCTTTCGGTGTCCTGATCAGTATCTCAAACTCCGCATTAGCGGCAGAGTATGAATCGGTACCGGTATCGCTTGAAGCCGATACTCTGGAGAGGGATGGCACCACCGGGATATATACCGCTACGGGTAACGTACATATCAAACAGAAGGGCGCCGAGTTGGAGGCTGATTCTGTGCGCTACGATTCAGCTACTGATAAAGCTGATGCCAGCGGGCACGTGTTTCTTAAGGATTCCGACGGCTACCTCTACGGTGAGCAGATGCAGGTCAATATGGAGAGTGCCACCGGGGTGGCTTATAGTGGAGGTGGCTTCATCTCTGCCTACGATTTTCGCCTAAGCGGGAGCGAGATAGAAAAGCTTTCGGAAGAGCGCTACCGGGTGGAGAATGGTTTTTTTACCACCTGCGAGGGGCGTGTGCCGGCATGGAAATTCGGTGCGAGTAACGTAAATGTTACCCGCGAAGGTTTTGCTCGTGCAAAGAACGTGAGATTTTATCTAAAGGATCTGCCGGTTTTTTATCTCCCCTATGTAGTGTATCCGGTGAAGACCAAGCGCAGTTCCGGATTCCTCCTTCCCATGGCCGGGTATTCCAGTGACCGGGGCGCGCAGATTTCATTGGCCTACTATCAAATTCTGGGACAGAACCAGGATGCCACCCTGTATCTCGATCACTTCTCCAACATGGGAATCGGGACCGGAATGGAATACCGCTATATATTCGGTCAGGACAATGCCGGGGAAGCAAATCTTTACTATGTTTCTACCTACGGCAACTCCAACTACGATGACCTGTCGGATCGCTATGCGTGGCGCTGGGATCACCTGGGGTCATTACCGGGGAAAGTGCGCTTCAGTGCGGATACCGAATATGTTAGTGAACGCGATTATTTTGAAGACTTTGGCACTGTAGCTGAAGAGTATGATAAGGATGAGGTGGAGTCTACCGTGGCATTCAGCCGTATATGGGGTAACCTTTCACTGACTTCAGAGTTCCTGTATACCAAGGATCTCTTAGAGGGTGCGGATAATGACAGAACCTTGCAACGATTACCCCAGGTTCAACTTGACTATATGAGCACCCGTATAGCGGATACCCCATTCTATGCCAAACTTGAATCGAGCGGCACCTATTTCTGGCGGCGCAAAGGTCTGACCGGAACCCGTTTCAATATCCGCCCTTCATTATCGGCATTTTTTATGCCCATGGGAGCATTTGAGATCGAACCCGAGGTGGGTTACCGCCAGCGTATTTACTCCACCTCGGCGGATCGCTACACAAGTGAGGATGAGGGCTATGAACATACGGAAAACTGGGATTTCTCCACACGCATGGCAACCATGGTCTCGCGGGTTTTTGATCTCGCGGATACCGGTCTGAGCAAGATTCAACACAGCATAGAGCCGGAAGTCACCTATTTCTATACCGCACGTAAGGATCAGGATTATCTTCCCTATTTCGACAGTGAAGATCGGATCGAACATCAGAACAAGATGGAGTATGCTCTGGTAAACCGCGTGACCGGGAAGTTTGAGGATGGTTTGGGTAATCCCACCTACCGTGAACTGGTGTATTTTAAGCTGTCGCAGGAATACGATATTTGGGTGAGTCGCAGAGATCGCGAAGAACGCTACAACTATGATCGCTTCTCCGACATAGAGGGAGAATTGATTCTACGCCCATTTACATCCTGGAAAGTTGATCTCGATTCGGCATATAACCCGCACGAGAACAAACTCGAGGAGTTCAACGCCCGCACCTCGTATAATGCTGCGCCGGAGAGGAGTATTTCGCTGGAATATCGCTACAACCGTGAAACATCCGAGTACGTCGCAGCGAAGGTGGAGCTGGATCTTCTTAAACCGGTGTATTTAATCTATGAAAAGCGCCACGATATTATGGAGTCGGAACGTTTGGAGAACGTGGTGCATCTCGAATACCGTGCCCAGTGCTGGAGCCTGTTTGTAAGCTACCGCGATCGCCTCGATGACCACGAAGTGATGCTGGGTTTTGCCCTGACCGGTGCAGGTCACGTAGCCAGGATTGGTGGCAGTCTTGGGCTGGAAAATGATGATGATAACGACGGCTACCACGATAGTAGTGTAGGAGATATTCCGTAGAGAGATATCTCGTTGGGGCATTCTCTAGGGTAGCTTTTATCTGAAAAACAGGTATGCTACTCCGACAGTGCGGTGATATAAGGTCCCGTATCTGACTTCAAGGTGAACCGGGGTCGTTCTATGGCTTACCGGTTACGCCAACCGGTAAGCTCATCTTTTTGCATGGTAACGAATATGTCTCTTTTTGCCGAAAATGAACTCTTGGACGCATGTCGGGTGTTGTTCGGCACCGAGGTGCAGTTGAGTCGGGACTTTTTGTTTTATATGCAACCTGGCGGGGTTAAGAGTGCATTCAGACAAAAAGCCAAACTGATCCACCCGGATATGTTTGCAACTGCTTCGGCGGACGAGTACGAACGCCAGACCGAACTTTTCCGCGATGTTAATGAAGCGTATAAGCTTCTTGACCGCTTTAGCGCGAGTGAATATAAACGCCTATGGACCGCTGCTGACCGTAAAACTTCCTTCAAGTATGATTCTGACGCAACAAGAGCTCAAGACGCTAAAGAGGCAGAAGAGGAGTTAACCCTGCCACAGCGTTACCTTGAGGCCGGGTTATTTCTGTATCACCGTGGTGTAATCACGTATGCCGAGATGATTGAAGCGCTGGTATGGCAGCGGCGCCAGCGCCCTGTGATCGGGGATCTTGCGCGACGCTGGGGCTGGCTGAAGGATATGGATGTTGTTGCCCTCAACCGCCAGCGCACCTTCAGGGGGCGTTTCGGCGCACGTGCAGTCCATCATGGCTACCTTACCCCGTTTCAGGTTCAGGTGCTGTTGCGTTATCAGCAACGCTGTCAACAACCCTTTGCGCAGTATTTTGTGGAGCAGGGGATCTTGAGCGCCGATGAAGTTGAGCACTTTATGCGACAACAGGCACGGCACAATTCTAAATTCAATAAACACAAGCGATAGTATGAAGAATTTCCTCTCCCCTCCGGAACTTGCAGAGCACGTAGTGACCTGGGGGCAGGCAAAAACTCAGCATTCAAACCCTAAAGCATTGCTTTTGGGAGCTCTGGCGGGAGTATATATAGGCTTTGCTGCCCATCTGGCCACAGTGGTCGGCACCGGCTCTTTTGCGTGGATCGGTCTGCAACAGTTTGTGGTGGGAGCGGTTTTCAGTGTCGGTTTGATGCTGGTTGTTATACCCGGTTCCGAACTCTGGACCGGCAACACTCTCATGAGTGCGGCACTGCTGGAGCGCCGTATAACCCTGATGCAGATGCTACGTAACTGGGGAATAGTTTACCTGGGGAATCTTGCCGGGGCGTTGATCCTCGCGTGGATGATTGCAGGACAGAGCGGCATTCTGGATGGGGCATTCGGTGTTAAAGCGGTGCAGATAGCTGCTGCCAAGGTCGAGCAGAGCCCTGGGCATAATATGGAGTACTTTTTTCGCGCCATCGGGTGTAATTGGCTGGTGTGCCTTGCTGTGGTACAGGCAATGGCGGCTCGGGATATTGGCGGGAAAGTGCTGGCAATTTTTTTTCCCATTATGGCATTTGTGGCCTCAGGGTTTGAGCATGCCATCGCAAATATGTATTTCATCCCTGCAGGGATACTGGCGGCAGAGCTGGAGGAGGTGCGGGCGCTGTGCGGTATTGAGCCCACAGTGCTGGAGCAGCTCAACTGGGCAACCATGTGGGAGCACAATCTTTTCAGTGTGACTCTGGGGAACCTGGTAGGGGGTGCCCTGTGCGTCGGGGCATGCTACTGGTGGATTTACCGCGCTCCACGCACCTCTGATTAAATGTTTTTTGGTAACAGATAAGTATAAAGTCAAGCATTTAGCTCAAGAACTGCGAGGGGGTCTTCCGCCTCAGTCCCAAATGTGCCGGAGTTGAATTTGCCATTTTTCAGCATGTGGCAGCTGGAGAGGATTTGTTCAAAGCGCTTGCGTGTGATCTCCTGCGCCCCCAGGGAGAGCAGATGGGGGGTGGGCATCTGGCAGTCGATTACGCGGTATTGGTGCTCTAGCAGATGTGTCGCCAGGGCTGCAAATGCAATCTTGGATGCATCGGTACGCCGGTGAAACATCGATTCGCCACAAAAACACTCACCCAGAGCTATTCCGTACAGGCCTCCCACCATCTCATTCTTATCCCAACATTCAACACTGTGGGCGAAGCCCAATGTGTGCAGGGCATTATACGCTTCTTGCATCTCGCTGGTTATCCAGGTCTGCTCATCGCGTTCCTGGGCGTGGGCGCAGTGGTGGATGCACTGGCTGAAGTCGGCATCAATGGTTATGCGATAGGGATTTTTGCGCAGTTTTTTTTTCAGGCTCCGGCTCAAGTGGATGTTGTGTGGAAGCAGGACACAGCGCTGAGGGGGCGCCCACCACAGCAGGGGCTCATCCGGATTGTTCCAAGGGAAAATACCGCGGGTGTAGGCTAATAGTATCCGCTCCGGGCTGAGGTCTCCTCCTACCGCAAGCAGTCCGTTGCCCTCGGCCAGATGGGTAGGGGGAAATGCCAATTCGCTACTCAGGGTGAAGACAGGCATCCAGGATTCTCTGCGGTCTATCTCGGTGCCGGGGAGAAACGGAAGGTAAGTTCATCGTTTCGACACCCGATGCGGGCGTTGCCGCCATCTTTTAATTCGCCAAACAGAATCTCATTTGCAAGGCGGTTGCTGATCTTCTCCTGAATAAGCCGATCCAGAGGTCTCGCCCCGTAGCGCTGGTCGAAACCGTGGCGGGCGAGGTATGCGCGCCCTGCCTGGGTGATGCTCAGGCGTACATGTTTATCCTGCAGGCGCTGTTTAACTTCGGCAACAAACTTGTCCACCACCTGACGCACTTGCTCAGGTTCCAGCGCCGCAAAAGTGACAATGGCATCGAGGCGATTACGGAACTCGGGGGAGAAGAGCTTGTTCAACTCCGGATCCGGGCTGCGGGTGGACCCAGTGGCAAAGCCTATAGGAGCCTGACTCATTTCGCGTGCACCGGCGTTGCTGGTCATGATGATGATGCAATCGCGAAAGCTTGCACTCTTGCCGTTGTTGTCAGTCAAGGTGCCGTTATCCATAATCTGGAGCAACACATTGATCAGAGCCGGATGCGCTTTTTCGATCTCATCCAAAAGTAACACACTGTGTGGGGTTTTATTGAGAGCATCTGTCAGTAGTCCGCCCTGCTCGTATCCCACATATCCCGGGGGGGCTCCAATTAGGCGCGCAACGGCATGTTTCTCCATGTATTCGCTCATGTCAAAGCGTATGAACTCGATTCCCATCTGGCGCGCGAGTTGTTTTGCTACTTCGGTTTTACCCACTCCGGTGGGACCGGCAAACAGGAATGAACCCATGGGGTGATCAGGATGGCCCAGACCCGCGCGTGCACGCAATACTGCCTGTACCACCTGCTCAATAGCTTTCTCCTGGCCAAATACCTTCTTTTTGAGGCGCTTTTCGAGGCGCGCCAGGTTGTGTCGATCATCATGCGCTACAGAACGGCGTGGTATCTGCGCCATAGAGGCGACCACCTGTTCCGCATCGCGTATTGTCGCCTTATGGCGTGTGTTTTTGCCGGTGTGGAGCCTGGCGCCCATTTCATCCATCAAGTCAATAGCAGAGTCGGGAAGATGACGATGGTGCAGATGGCGCTGGGCAAGTTCAGCAATGGTTTCGAGAACCTCATCAGCAAAAGTGGCAGCGTGAAATTCCTCGTACTGATTTTTGAGCCCTTTGAGGATAAGAACGGTTTCGGCAACAGAGGGTTCATGCACATCTATCTTCTGAAATCGACGTGACAGGGCACGGTCCTTTTCGAACAGACGCTTGTACTCATCGTAGGTTGTAGCTCCAATGCAGCGGATTTTGCCGCCCGCAAGCATGGGCTTGAGTATGTTGGAGACATCAAGACTCCCCCCACTTGTGGCTCCGGCACCGATGATGGTGTGAATTTCATCGATAAACAGAATCGGAAGCGTGAGGGCATCCAGTTCGTGCATCACCTGCTTTAAGCGCTCTTCAAAGTCACCACGGTATTTGGTACCCGCGAGAAGACTGCCCATGTCTAGGGCATAGACCTCCGCCTCCTCGAGCATCCGAGGGATCTCTCCCTCTTCGAGCAGGCTCGCAAGTCCTTCTGCAATAGCGGTTTTCCCGGTTCCCGGCTCACCCACCAGGATAGGGTTGTTTTTGCGTCTACGACACAGCACCTGAAGCATCCGCTCCAGCTCCGCACTTCGCCCTATGAGGGGGTCGATTTCATGGTTGCGAGCACAGGCGCGTAGATCGACAGTGAAACTTTCCAGCGCGCTGCGTTGTTTGTTTCCCGGTCGATTTTCGCTAATCTCCTCTCCCTCGGGAATGTCGTGCTCCTGATCAACTCCACTTCCATGTGAGATCTCCTGCAGGATGTCCAGGCGCTCAATCCCGTGGGCTTTAAGCAGCTGGGTGGCGTAGCTTTTTTTCTCGTTCATGATGGCAGCGAGAATGTCTCCAATCTGCACTTCTTCGCGTCCCGCGGCGGCACAGTGGGTCACGGTGTGTTGCAGGATGCGCTGAATTGCTATCGACTGCTGTGGTACATAGTCTTCTTCTTCGATCGGTATGCTTTCAACATCGCTGGAGAGATAGGTGCTCACCGAGTGACGTAACTCATCTACATCCGCACCGCAGCTGTCGATAACATGCTGCGCTTCATCACTGAAGAGCATGGCATACAGCAAGTGCTCGGTAATGAGGTATTCGTGCTGACGTTTCTGGGCTTCCTGTACCGCCAGAGAAAAAACTACCTGTACTTCGTTACTGAAAGTCAATTTGTTTCCGTTCCCTTATGTGTTAGCCAGTGTGAAGTCACGGTGCCATGTGGTCTATGCCGGTTGTATACTGCAACGCAGGGGGTGACCTCCCTGCTTGGCGAGGTGATGCACTTTTTCAACCTTGGTTTCTGCGATCTCAAACGGATACCTACCACATACTGCCTTCCCTTTTGTGTGGATTGTAAGCATAATACTGTTGGCTTCGTTACTGCTCTTGTGAAACACCTCTTCCAGCACCATTACCACAAACTCCATGGTAGTGTAATCATCGTTGTGCATGATTACAACAAAACGCGGCGGAAACGTGCTTTTGCGTTGTGTGTTGGTGTTGCTGGTTGTCGTTGGATCAGCGTTCTGCCCCATATGTTGTCCCCAGGCTTAGGTGTTCGAAATGTTGAAGTTGATTGTTGGTTGTTTTAAGTTCCCGGTTTTTTGTTCCAGAATGCTAGCACATATTGGATATTCAGACCATACTGCACCAGCGCGTCATTTATCGAATGGATTGTCAGGGGAGGCAAGCCAGATCCTCAATTAAAAAAATCGCAGTTAAATATTTTTACACCGCAGGTCGAAAAAAGAATTGAGTTGTCCAGGCAACTGGATTAGTATTCGCTTAACTTGCCCGCAATGTTTTTAATTTAAATAAGCAGATCCTGAAAGATGGCACCCATTATGGCTCTAAAAAAAGAACCGGAGAAAAAAAAACATAAATCAGATAAAGCAGTCACACCCGGGAAGAGCCCCCGCAGATCTGTTTCTCTGGCGTTATTGGCGTTGGCCGTCCTGACTCTTTCTGCTCTGGGGGATAATGGAGTTTTGAGGCGGTTTGAGGTTCAGGATTACAGGACTGAATTGAGTGAACGGAAACGAGCTCTCACCAGAGAAAATGAGCGACTGCGAGCACAGTTGCACTCTCTGCAAAATGATGACAGATACATAGAGCAGGTAGCGCGTGGAACCCTGAGCCTGGTTCGTGAGGGGGAAACGGTTTATCAATTTAAAGAAACAGAGCGTTGATTGTTAAATAGAAAGGCTATAAAATGACTGAGCTGTTATATTGGGGATCATTACGATCCCTTTTTTTATGCGTTGCGTTATATTACCTCGGCTCGCGCAAGTCTGAGGGCTTATATGTTCCCACATCGACTACACAAGGATAAACAAGAATGAAGGATACGCTACAAAGTGCAGTCAAGAATGCATTGCAGGCATGTTACCGTGCGGAAAGCCTGAAAAGTGAAATCTATCCGGCCTTTACCATTGAGATCCCCAACCATAGTGAGCATGGAGATTTTGCTGTAAATGTGGCGATGATGCTTGCAAAAGCTGAAAAAATGGCGCCACGCAAGATCGCTGAAATTCTGATTAAGGAATTGGAGTCAGAGGATTCAATCTGGAGTAGGGTTGAGATCGCCGGCCCCGGATTTATAAATTTCTTTCTCACTCCGGCGTGCTGGTATCGAGTGCTGGAGAATGTTTACTGCCAAAAGGAGCGCTATGGTGCGAGTGATATCGGAGCAGGGAAAAGTGTACAGGTAGAGTTTGTCAGCGCTAACCCCACAGGTCCTTTGCATATCGGACACGGGCGCGGCGCCGCGACCGGTGATGCCGTGGCCTCTGTTCTCCAGGAGGCCGGCTACAAAGTGCAGCGCGAATACTATCTCAACGATGCCGGCAACCAGATGGATACTCTGGGACGCTCCATTTATCTGCGCTATCTCGAACTGCAGGAGCGCGAGGTTGAGTTTCCCGCTGATTGCTATCAGGGTGACTATATCAGCAATATCGCCCGCCAGATTGCCGATGTGCGCGGAGCAGCCTTATTAGAGCAGGATGAACAGGATGCGGTAAGTTACTGCGCTAAACTGGGGGGAGAACAGATCCGTGCCGAGATAGAAAACGATCTGCACAGTTTCGGCATCTGCTTTGACAACTGGTACAGCGAACAGAGTCTCTACGATCGCGGCCTTGTGGCCTGCGGAATAGAGGCCTTAACTGAAGGGGGCTACACTTATACCGAGGATGGAGCCTTATGGTTGCGTACTACCGAATTCGGGGACGATAAGGATCGCGTGCTGGTGCGCGCCAATGGAGCTACAACCTACTTTGCTTCCGATATAGCTTATCATCAGGAAAAGTATGCACGCGGGTTTGATACGGTTATCGATGTGTGGGGCGCAGATCATCACGGCTATGTGCCGCGCATGAAAGCAATGCTTGCCGCTCTGGGTAAAAAGCCTGAGTGTTTGCAGATTATTCTGGTGCAACTCGTTAATCTGCTGCGTGGCGGAGAGCAAGTGGCCATGAGTACCAGGGGGGGTACCTTTGTCACTTTGCGTGAAGTACTCGACGAGGTGGGAAAGGATGCGTGCCGGTTTTTCTTTCTCATGCGCCGATCTGATAGCCAGCTCGACTTTGATCTTGAACTCGCAAAACAGAAAAACAATGAAAATCCGGTATACTATGTCCAATATGCTCACGCACGTGTGTGCAGTATCAACCAGAAGGCTTGTGAATCGGGGGTTGACCCTTCATCCGTAACCTGCGCTGATGTTACCAGACTTACGCTTGATGAGGAGCTGGCTCTGGCAAAAACCCTGAACCGATATCCAGAGGTTGTGGAGGCCGCGGCACAGAACCATGAACCGCATCGACTCACCTTTTATCTGCAGGATCTTGCAGCCAGGTTTCACAGCTACTACAATCAGCATCGAGTGATCGTGGATGATCCGCAGACCACACGGGCACGTTTGTATCTGGTTAATGCGGTGAAGGTCGTACTGGGTAACGCCCTGCGCGTCCTTGGGGTGAGCGCGCCGGAACAGATGTAGGTTAAAGTTGAAGGTAGGACGAAAGGGAGAGCTATGACTCAGGCAGAATATAAACGTCCGCACAATGCGGGACGGCGTAAAATGGCAGCGGTTACCCTCCTGGTTCTGGTGTTGTGCCTGACCTGTTTTGCCCTTGGCATAATGGTAGGCGGTTCCGGCTCTGATAGTGTGGCTGAAAAGTCTCCCGATAATCGGGATAAGGCCTCAGTGTCTGCCAGTGTGCGTGATGCCCCTGACTCAATGGCTGCCGTATCTGATTCAGATCAGGGCGAGTCAGAGCAGGCTGTCCGCCAGGATGAAAATACGGCTGAACAGGAGCAGACATCGGGCATCACTGGGTCAGCTGAAATGCGTACGGATGTTAAGAAACCGGCGCAGACGCAAGAAGAGGTGGTACAGGAAGTTCCGCTTGGCAGTGGCATTAATCCACGCAAGAATGCTGTTGCTGAGAATGGTGTAGCAGGTTCCCAGGAGGTAGTGCCGGAGACGGGATCTGAAGCTCAGGTTATTCCGGATACGGCATCACAGAAATCACCACCCGCACCTTCGGCTGAAAAAAAGGAGAGTACTTCTGCTGCGCAGGTGAGTTCTGCAAAAGATGGCAAGTACGTGATCCAGGTGGCCTCTTTCCGAACTGAAGCAGATGCCAGAGCTTTGACCCAAAAGATCAAGTCAGAATTTCCGGCATATGTACGTGAAGTAGATCTAGATGAAAAGGGTGTCTGGTTTCGGGTTCTGGTGGGGCCATGGGCTCAGCAGGATGAGGCAGATGATATCCGGCGCAGGGTCAAGGAAAGTGTAAAGCTGGACGGCTTTGTCAAGAGGGCACCCTGAACTGATTTAAGCGCGTAGAGGAATTGTGTTGTTTTTTGCCTTGACTTCAGCGCTGTAAATAAGTACATTGCGCTTCGTTTTGACGCGGGGTGGAGCAGTTTGGTAGCTCGTCGGGCTCATAACCCGAAGGTCGGAGGTTCGAATCCTCCCCCCGCTACCAAAAAACATAATGGCGGTGTAGCTCAGTTGGTTAGAGCATGCGGCTCATATCCGCAGCGTCCGGAGTTCGAATCTCTGCACCGCCACCATTTATACGAGCCTCTCCATCCCCGGAGGGGCTTTTTTTCTATGCACTGCTCTCTCGTGATGTGGCTGCAGTCTGTACTATCAATGCAATTCTGGCCAATGTTGGGAGATTTTGTGCTGGGGCATGGCATTGTCCAGTTCGATGCGTATCTGTCCCTCCTTTTTCCTGTAAAAATCTTGAGGTCGATATCTGAGCATATGGAAGACCTTATCCGACAAAGCATTGAAGGATCCTCTCTCATCTCACCAGGAGATCGGGTGCTGGTTGCGATATCCGGGGGTGCTGATTCCACCGCGCTGCTATACGCATTGTCGCGCCTGGGGGCGCAGATGGGTTTTTCTGTTGCTGCGGCGCATCTCAACCACGGAATACGCCACGCTGCCACACACGATGCACTCCAGGTTGCACGCCTGTGCCGAGATTTAGGTGTGACCTGTGTGTTTGGGGTTGAGGATGTCCCGATGTATGCAAGTACCAAGAAAAAGGGGCTTGAAGAGGCTGGGCGGGAACTACGCTATAGCTTTTTGCGTGAAGCCGCACGTATGAGCGGCTGTAACCGCATTGCTACCGCGCATCATCAGCAGGATCAGGCAGAAACTCTGATGATGCGTCTGGCGCGCGGCACCTCAGTATCGGGTCTTAAGGGGATACCGGAGCGTAATCTTCCCTTTATCCGCCCTCTGCTTATGTCGAATCGATGCCAGGTAGAGGCATATCTGCAACATCACGACCTGATCTGGGCCGAAGATGAATCCAATAGCGACTGTCGCTTTACGCGCAATCATGTACGCCATAACCTCATGCCGGTGCTCGAGGCGGTTCATCCTCAGGCGCAGAAGCATGTGGCGCAACTGGCTCACCAGGCTTGTGTAGAAGAGGAGTACTGGACAAATGAGGTGGATAAGGTTCTGAAGAAAGCCAGATTTGAAACGGGCGAGATACGGATTTTATATAGCGATCTTGCCACATTGCATCCGGCACTGCGCATGCGGGTGGTCCGCGCCATACTTGAGAGCCTGCGGAGCAATCTGCATGGTTTGGAGCGTAAACATCTGCAGGTCGTTGAGTCTATATTTGCTTACTCGAGACCTCAGGTCCAGTTTGATCTGCCTGGTGTATGGGTGGCGCGACGTTATGCAGATATGGTATTCCGGCGCGAAGCCCCCCGAGATGAGATGCCAGATTACTGCCTCAGCCTTGAAGGGCCCGGAGTATATCGTCTGCCGGATGGTTCGGGTGTAGAAGTTATGCTGCGCAACGCAGTGAATGGAGAAAGCACCTACTGTGTAGAATTTGATAGCAGCGCAGTCGAGTGGCCCCTCTTTGTGAGAAAGAACAGAGCGGGAGATCGCCTTAAGTGTGTGGGGATGACGGGGAGTAAAAAGCTTAAAGCCCTTTTTGCTGAGCGCAAACTCGAGTCGGAGCAACGTAAATCTGTTCCCCTGCTTTGTAGCCGTGAGGATGAAATACTTTGGGTTGTGGGTGTTCGGCGAAGTCGTCTCTGGTGTTGTTCTTCGTCCACTCACAGGGTGGTACGGGTTGTTTTTACACCCCCGTGCCCGAAATTATAATTGAGCGCGCACGGGGGCTGTGTTACCTTGCGAGTTGGTTTTTGAGATGTCTGGTATCAGTGTAACCGTATCCTTTAATGTGCGGATCAAGCCGATAACAACTGGGGAGGAAAAGTGAATCAGTTTTATAAAAATATAGCTTTGTGGCTTGTGATTTCTTTGGTGATGATTCTGTTGTTCAATATGATGACTAAACAGGAAACTCAAAAGGAATCAATTAGTTATACAGCATTTGTCAGTGCTCTGGAAAGTGACCGGATTGAAGAGGTTGTTATTCAGGGATCCAACATTGACGGAGTCTACAAGGATGGCACCCACTTCACCACCTTTGCTCCCTCGGATACGGAGCTGATTAAGGAGCTGCGCCAGAAAGATGTAGTGATAGAGGCAAAGCCTGAAGAGGACCGCAGTTTCTGGATGACCATGTTAGTATCCTGGGGTCCTATTCTCCTTCTGATTGCAGTGTGGATCTTTTTTATGCGCCAGATGCAGGGAGGTGGCGGTAAGGCCATGAATTTCGGTAAAAGCAAGGCTCGCTTGCTGACCGATACCCAGGGCCAGGTTACCTTCAAGGATGTCGCCGGCGTCGATGAGGCGAAAGAGGAACTTGAAGAGATCGTCGCGTTTCTGAAAGATCCAAAAAAATTCACCCGTCTCGGAGGGCGTATCCCCAAAGGTGTGCTTCTCGTGGGGTCTCCCGGTACGGGCAAGACTCTGCTGGCGCGCTCCATTGCCGGCGAGGCAGATGTCCCGTTTTTTACTATTTCCGGATCCGACTTTGTGGAGATGTTTGTCGGGGTTGGCGCAAGCCGGGTACGTGATCTGTTTGCTCAGGGGAAAAAGAATGCTCCCTGCATCATTTTTATCGATGAGATTGATGCCGTAGGCCGACATCGTGGTGCCGGCATGGGGGGTGGACACGATGAGCGCGAGCAGACCCTCAACCAGCTACTGGTTGAGATGGATGGATTTGAATCCAATGAAGGTGTTATCCTGATTGCCGCCACCAACCGCCCGGACGTCCTTGATCCGGCACTGTTGCGCCCCGGTCGCTTTGACCGCCAGGTCATTGTTCCTCTACCCGATGTGCGCGGACGTACTAGAATTTTAAATGTGCATTCGAGCAAGATTCCAGTGGATGAGTCGCTCGATATGGAAATTATTGCTAAGGGTACTCCCGGTTTTTCCGGTGCGGATCTTGCCAATCTGGTAAACGAAGCTGCACTTCTTGCTGCGCGGGAAAACAAAGACACCGTTGGAATGCGCGAGTTGGAGTTTGCCAAGGATAAGGTGTGGATGGGAGCCGAACGACGCTCCATGGTGATCACTGAAAAAGAGAAGAAGATTACCGCATACCACGAGGCCGGACATGCTCTTGTAGCTATCAAGACCCCCGGATCTGACCCGGTGCACAAGGTCTCCATTATCCCGCGCGGACGTGCTCTCGGGGTTACCATGTATCTACCTACAGAAGAAAATTACAGTCATAGCAAGGAGGATCTGCTTGGTACTCTCGCTTCCCTGCTGGGAGGGCGCGCCGCCGAGGAGTATTTTCTCGAAAGTGTAACCACCGGTGCAAGCAATGACATCGAACGTGTTACCAATATCGCACGCAAGATGGTGTGTGAGTGGGGGATGAGTGAGAAACTCGGTACCCTCTCCTTTGGTGAAAAAGAGGGTGAGGTGTTCCTCGGCAAAGAGATGAACAGTTCGCGTAATTACAGTGAATCTACTTCCGAAATGATCGATGCCGAAATTAAGAGCATTGTATCCGAGGTGTATGATCGGACGCGGCAGATTGTAAAGGATAACGCCGAAGTTCTTGAGCGGATGGCCCAGGAATTGCTCGAGCACGAGACTATCGACAGCAAGGATATTGAACGTATATTGGCAGGAGAGCCTCGTCCTGCGGATGAAGATCACGAGAAGGCCGATTCCGCTCAATCGGTAAAAACTGAGGCAGAGAGTATGTCGGAAAAGGAAAGCGAAAAAACAATACCCCGTGACGAGGCCTAGGTGGATGCGCATCATCTCCGGGAGCGATCCGAAATCAATGCGCAGGCATTTGGAGGATCTGGGCGCTGACCCTGGCGGCATCTGCCGCATGCTCGGTAAAACGCGGGTCCTCAATATCCTGCTCCATGCAATGCCCTGCGGTGCTGCCAATATCCTTAAACAGGAGATGCTTTCTCTCGGAGGGGATGCAGCGGTGGCACGGGGAACCGTGTGTTGTAGCGTGTCCCACTCAGATGTGATTCTGATGGGCACACCCAGGCAGCTTGGTGCTTTGCCACACCGTCTTGCGGTACAACCTTTCGGGCTCGCAGCGGTTGGGGATGAGTTGAATTCGCTGCTTCAGCGCAGTGAAAACACGATGCAAACCCTGAAGGGGCTTGATGCGATCCTGGATTTATCCAGTCCATGTGTAATGGGGATACTGAATGCTACCCCCGATTCTTTCCACGATGGCGGAACATGTGCCGGCCTGGATGATTTATTGCGCCGCGCAGAAAATCAGGTTCGCGGTGGCGTCAATGTGTTTGATGTGGGGGGAGAGAGTACTCGCCCCGGTGCTTCAGAAGTTGAATTGGAAACAGAGCTCGAACGGGTTCTGCCCCTGATAGAGGCCTTGAAAAGCGAATTTGATATTCCGGTTTCAGTAGATACCACCAAAGCAGAGGTAGCGCTTCAAAGTGTTAAAAGTGGCGCATCCTTTGTTAATGATATCAGCGGTCTCAAGTTTGATCCGCACATGGCCGAGGTTGTAGCTCAGCAAAAAGCAGGTGTGTTTATCATGCACACTCCGGCACGCCCTGATGTGATGCAGAACTACACAGGCTACGCCGATCTTATGGGAGAGGTTATTGCCGAACTGCAGGATTCTGCTTCGATAGCACAGAGGGCCGGTATTGATCAGGAATTTATAGCCCTTGATCCCGGCATCGGCTTTGGCAAGGGGGCAGATAGCAACCTCACCCTGATAAAGCGCCTGGATGAAATTGCCGCTCTCGGATTTCCTGTGTTGCTCGGGACTTCGAGGAAGAGCTTTATCGGTCGGGTTCTGGGTCAATCTCAAACGGAGGACCGCCTGGCAGGTTCTCTCGCAACCATCGTACTTGGGTTAAGCCACGGGGCCAGAATTTTCCGGGTTCACGATGTTGCATCGAGCCGGCAGGCTCTAGATATGGCATGGGCAGTTATTGGCAATAGTTAAAGTTTTGCGCGGCAGACATAGAGGCGAGCATGGGCGAGTTAAAGGAAATCTTGAATAGCAGCAGGTGGTTGCTGGATGCCCTTGATGTGGCCCTTGTCGCCTTTATTATTTACCGTATCATTCTTCTGATTAAGGGCACGCGCGCGGTTCAGATGGTTGTCGGCCTCGCCGTGGTCCTTGCGGTATATGTTGTTTCAGAGGTTACCGGACTCTATACCCTCCAGTGGTTACTAAATAATTTTCTCACCTCTATTGTTCTGGTCATAGTGGTTATATTCCAGAATGATATCCGACGTGCCCTCATGCACGTGGGTCGAAACCCTTTTTTCGCCGATGTAACTTACAGTGAAGAAAATCATATCATTGATGAGCTGGTTACTGTCACAGTGAGTCTGGCGAGTAAAAAGATAGGCGCTCTGATGGTGATTGAGCGCGAAACGGGGTTGAAAAATTTCCTTGAAATCGGGGTTGAAATTGACGCCAAAGTCTCCTCTGATCTCATCTCCGCCATATTCCTGCCACTATCTCCACTCCACGATGGAGCTCTGGTTCTACAGAATGGCCGGCTTAAGCAGGCGGGCTGCTTTCTTCCTTTGTCGCAGAACCCCGATATAAGTAAACAGCTCGGAACGCGTCACCGGGCCGCTATAGGGTTGACCGAGCTTGTAGATGCGGTGGCGATTGTGGTATCGGAAGAAACCGGTAAAATCTCAGTGGTTGTAGGCGGGCGCATGACCCGTGGCCTCGATTCCACCTCCCTGCGGCGAATTCTGGTGCGCCTGCTGGATCAGTCGCACACTAAGCGCAAAAGGTAGTTGAATGGTAGAGCGCATGCTGACAAATTGGCCCATAAAACTCCTGTCCCTGGCTTTTGCCATGGTTTTATGGCTTTTTGTGATGGGGGAACAGGATACAGAGGTGGGATATACTGTACCTTTGGAGATTAAAAATGTGCCCAAAGGTTTGATAATCGCTAACCAGGTCCCCGGACATGTGGACGTACGCCTTACCGGTTCACGCACCATGCTCACCAATATTCAGGGGTCGGATCTTGAGGTGTCGGTAGATCTGCACGATGCCAAGCCCGGGATCACCACCTTTCGCAGCCTCGACGAGCGCCTCAATTTGCCACGGTCCATTGTGGTCAGCCGCATGTCTCCCTCTTACGTAGATGTTAAACTCGAACGCCTGGTGCAGAAAGAAGTGCCTCTGCAAGTGGTGTTTGATGGAACACCG
>JAWOFA010000016.1:0-20949 GCA_046482505.1 Desulfuromonadaceae bacterium
GATCCACTCATCCAATACAACCCGGTGCGGGCCCGTATCCTGGATGCGCGAAGATGGATCGGGAGAATAATGCTTACTGCTCTCGTTCATGGTGCTCCTTCATCTGAAAAATATATCCCCTCCTGCGCCAGCAAACGCCGCTTCAGCTCTGCGCCATAGCGGTAATTTCCCGCCCCACCGTGGCGCGGTAGCACGCGGTGGCACGGCACCAGGCACAGGAGTGGATTCGCGGCCACAGCATTTGCCACCGCACGCCATGCGCGCGGGCGCCCTATGGCACGCGCAATATCCGCATAGGTTCTGGTTTCTCCCATGCGTATATCCAGCAGTGCACGCCACACCTGCTGTTGAAATATCGTGCCGCTCAATACGAGTGACTCTTGCGCCTGCACTGGAAGCGCCTCAATGACGGGTGCAGTATTATACTCTTGATTTAACACCGCGCTGGGATGCACATGGGGCCAACGTTGTTGGGTAAACGGGGGTGGAGAGGATACTATTGAGTCCAGGGGCGATAAAAAAACCTCATATAAACCCTTGCCACCCCATACAATGCCGCATCTGTACTCCGGGCATGGCGAAGCAATAAACGCATACACCAAATGCTCGGAGCGGCTGCTCTCAAGGCTTTGGTAATAAATTTGAACTGTTTTCCCGTGCAGCGGAACTGCTTCAGCACCCACAGCCACAGTTGTGACACAACGCATCACCCCCGGCCGGGGCAATACTCTCAGGAGAAAATGCCACCCGCCTTACCCCGCGTTTGACATCCGCGAGAAAATCGGCATCGGTACTCGCGCCCAGAAACTGTCCCAGACACAAGCTCGGGAATCCGTGCTCAGGGGCGCAGATGCGCACGCTGTTGAGCATATCCTGATAACCGTTGATCTTCAGACACACATTGGGTTCATGTGCAAAGCTGAATTTCACCCCGCACCCGCTCAACTCCTGGTTGAGTTCGGCAAAAAAAGGCTCTATAGCGGCATCATCAAAGGGATATTGCCACTTATCCCCAAACTCTCTGGCGTAAAATACCACTTTTATTTCCTGCACGCTCAATTCTCCTGCTATGTACAAATGATGCCGTTGCAAAAACTCACCAACTGCTGCGTTGTTGCAATTTTCTCGCTGCTTAGACGTACGTATTAGACGTTGCATGCAAACGTCTCTACAGAGATTATCACGCCCCTTGCATTTGGCGCTTTTTGCTTAGACATCTAATTTTGTTTTTTCTGCGAAAGAATAACAAATATCAAATCTTGAAGTGCTCATTTTAGGACAGGATCACTACTATAGCAACCATTGAGATTACACCTGCAGGCCCGATCCATTGAGCTTAAACCACTCGCGGCATGCGCGGTAATCGGGCATCACCCGTTCCACTTCACGCCAGTATGCTTTGGAATGGTTGTGCTGCAACAGATGGTAGTGTTCGTGCACCACCTCATAGTTCAACTTTTTATACGCCCGCTGTTTATACCAATGATTGCGCACCAGATGCGCATTTGTGCCCCCCCCGGGAACAGTAATAATCAAACACCCGTGCTGAAGTTTAACCGCCGCCAAGTCTCCATACTCCACTTTGAGACGGTAGTTGGATCTCAGATAGCTGAATAATGCATCAGAGTCGCACGCATGGGCACTCGAACAGTTACATTCCCTTCAGCTACGCGTATTTCGGCGCTTTCACGCCTTCGTGAGCGGATCACTTCGATCGTCAAAATATCGTGGTTGCGGTATTCAGGCTTCTGGATTCATTTATATAATATCTCGACCTGAAAATCTGATTTTTAAGGATTCCTTGATAAAGCGAGAATCTAAGATAGCATCAAGGTGTGAAAGATCGATGGCATCAACAGATAACAGCGCGGTTAAGCTGAGCACCACTGTTGATTTTCATGAAGCTATCGACCGGCCTGCTTTAAATAGCGCACAGATTAGATAATGTGAGGCCAGTGGATAATGCGCTTTTTTGTTAGGGGTTGTCTTTAAATGGGCACAGCCAACTCACGGACAAACATAGTGAATAGTTACAAAGTCGTGTCCCGTAGAATGGAGATTTAACATATGAAGTCTATAGTTATATTCGGTGCCGGCATAGCCGGACTAACAGCTGCGCATGAATTAGCGCACCTGGGATATGCAGTATCTGTGTATGAAACTACCGATGAGCCGGGTGGATTCTTTAGAAGTGCGCGGCTTGATGAAAACAATATGCCTACGGAGTATTCCTGGCATGGCATGGGGCCCTGGTATCATAACGCTTTTGACTTGATGCAGCAGATCCCCTTTAGTGAAAAAGGGAGTATCTATGATTCAGCCCTCTCGCGCCCGGTAGATTTTGGAATTTTCCCTGATGACGCTAAAGCCGAGTTTTATGATGACGGACTCCGGAGTATTCCCAAAATGTTCAGGATGAACAGGTGGGAATTAGCCAAATGGTCCTATGTAATGCTTAAAACGTGGACCTCTAATAATCGGAGTAAAATAGACTACGATAAAATCAATGCCGCGCAAGCCTGGGAATCCCTGCTTAAAGATAAAGCCTATAAAACATGGCGATCCTGTTTTGGTCCGTGGATCGGCTCTGACTGGTCAAAGGTATCGTTACACACTACCGGTGATTTTTTCAGGAAACAACTCACCACAAAAGCCCGACACCCGCATAAAGCGGACGAACACGGGCCTGCCTGGACGCAGGAAACCGGAGCCGGCTGGCTGCTCTTTACCGGTCCCAGCAGTGAATACTGGTTTGATCCATGGGTAAAATATCTCGAAGATAAAGGGGTAACATTCCATTGGGAAAAAGCTCTGACACGATTTGATTTTGATGAGACGAGGATAACTTCCGCCTATTGTGGCGAAGAAAAAATTCAAGGGGACATCTATATCCTCGCGGTAAATCCTTTCATGACGGTGGATATATTAAGCGCAACCCCTGCCCTGGAGAACCAGGACGAATTACGTCTGTTCAAACCCCTTACTCAGGGCGGCCCGCACATTCAGGTCTCTTTCAGATTGGCATTTCCCGAAGAGATCAAGTTTCCTCGCAATAGAACTGCCGTAGTTATAAGCGATTCCGAATTCAATTTAACCCTTTTTGCCGAAGAACAGGTCTGGGACAAAGACGTGGATCTTGGGCGGGGTATCAAATCTCTTTGGACCGGGACCTCTTGTATCAGCAGTATTCCCGGGAGGATTTATGCCAAACCGGTAGATACATGCTCCAAGGATGAATTCATCGAAGAGGTGAAAGCGCAAATTTTAAGCTGCGGCGCCCTTGATAGGTTAATCAGAGAAGCTAATCAAGGCAAAGGGTTAGAGGACTTTTTCCCTGCAGAGATTGAAGTTTGGGATGAATGGGAATTTTCCCCTGAAGGGATAAAATCTCTGCAACCGAAATGGGTTAATTCAACCAATACCCAGACCTATTTACCCGCCCAGAAAACGCCACTGCCGAATCTGTTTTTAGCTGGCGCCCACACCAGAACTCAAGCCCAGGTCTGGAGTATTGAGGGTGCCGTGGAAAGTGGCAGAAGAGCTGCGAAGGCGATTGATGACAGAGTTGCTGTTTTAGACCAGATTCGTCCCCTCTGGGTCAGAGCCTTATCTCGCATTGATGACATCTTATACAAAGTTAAAGCGCCACAACTTATCGATACTGCATTTTATTTAATTCTGATTGCATGCGGGTATCTGATCTATGTTGCTTTTATCGCGTAAGTGATTACACCCAACAAGCCGGACAGGGCTATCGGAGGATGTGACCAATTCCTGACGCAGCAAGTTTGTCAAGCGTTCCCTGACAGAGAACTGGAACGGAAAAATTATTGCGGTCATTATCTCTGGCTATAATGGTGGCGTAAAAAGTCCGCCCAGCGGCGTTACAGTGTTTATTCAGGATCTTGACATACCACCCGGCCCATCGAGATCTTGTAGGACGATTTTTTTGCTTAGCCATCTCCCAGGTTGTGGACCGCAGTACAGAAGCTAAGCCTGGAGGGGGTTTTTTTCATGGACTCATCCATCCTGATCGTGCTCGCCATCCTTGCTGCTACCGTATTCATGCTGGTGCTTGATGTGGTGCGCATTGATGTGGTGGCCATTCTCAGCATGCTTGCCCTCGCCTGGTCGGGGGTGCTGACGACACAGGAGGCACTGGCGGGTTTTCAAGCAACGCAGTGGTCGCTATGATGGCAGTAATGATTATGGGACGAGGTGTAGCACACACTGGCTTGATGGACAGTTTTTCGCGTGCGGTGGTCAATCTCGCGGGGGCCAACAAATCAAAAGTCGTGGGCCTGATTTCCGTACCGGTGGGACTCATGTCGGGGCTGATCCAGAATATCGGCGCGATGGCGTTGTTTTTGCCGGGGATTCTTGATATTGCGCGCCGCGAAAAGATCGCACCGTCCGCCCTGGTCATGCCCATCGGCTTTGCGGCTATTCTCGGCGGTACACTGAGCATGGTGGGCTCGGGGCCGCTGATTCTGTTAAACGACCTGCTGCGCGGTGCGGAGCTGAAGCCCTATGGTTTACTGAGCGTAACCCCCGTGGGGCTGGTGCTGCTGGCTGCGGGGATCAGCTATTTTATGCTGTTCGGGCGCTTTGTCCTGCCCAGTACGCAGATCGCTGGGCAAAAGGTGTCAGAGCAGGAGAAACTCATTAATGCTCTGCGCCTGCCAGATCAGATCCGGCATTATACTATTCCCCCCGACAGCTCTCTGCAGGGCAAAACTCCCGAGGAAGCAGGCGTATGGGGAGAATATCAACTGAATATCCTCGGCTTGTCCGATGACAAGCATGTGGAGTATGCCCCCTGGCGCGAGACCAGGTTCCAGACCGGCCAGGTGCTGGCCCTACTGGGAGACGAAGATCACATCAAACGTTTTGCCGCCACCTACGCTCTGGAGCACAAGGAGCAAAGCGCCGCGCTAGCAAGACTTAAAGATCCCGGCCTTGCAGGTTTTGCCGAGGTGATCATTCCACCGCGCTCAGGCATGATTGGCCAATCGATCCGCAATTATTCCCTGCGCAAGCGCCATGCCGTGGAACCTGTCATGGTGTTCAGCAAAGGGGAAGAGATCCGGGGTGATTTCTCTGACCATGTGGTGATTTCGGGCGATACCTTTATTGTCTACTCCCCGTGGGAAAACATCAGCAAACTCAAGGAAAATCCTGATTTTGTGGTGAACACCCCTTTCGTCGCAGAGCAGAAAGCCTCCTCAAAGGCTCTTAGGGCAGGCATTTGTTTTGTGCTGGCCATTGGCCTAGCCTTCGCGGGCGCGCCTATTTCCATAACTTTCCTGACCGGAGCCATCGCCATGGTGCTGGTGGGGGTGCTGAGCATTCAGGAGGCCTATGAGGCCATAGATTGGAAAGTGGTATTCCTGCTGGCCGGGCTGATCCCTCTAGGTCTGGCCATGCAGAAAACGGGCACGGCCGCATTTCTCGCAGCGCATCTGATGGGGCTGATCCAAGGGTCTCATCCGGTATTCATCCTCTTGAGTGTGGCCGTTCTCGCAACTGTTTTTTCGCTGCTCATCTCCAATGTGGGTGCCATTGTGGTGTTGGCGCCACTGGTCATGAATATGGCGACTATGGGCAATCTCGACCCGCGCGCCCTGGCGTTGATGGCTGCTGTGTGTGCCGCGAATTCGTTCATTTTGCCGACCCATCAGGTCAACGCGATGATTATGTCGGTGGGCGGGTATCGCAATGCCGATTACTTCAAAGCCGGAATCGGGTTGACGCTGATTTTTATTCTCCTTGTCGTTACGGTTTTTTATTTCTTCTATGTCTGATGGCGGCGACCAATATCCGCCCTGCGGTGCCTTCAGCTCTGAAAACCCCCAGGCCTTGCAGGACAAAATTTTGCTTAGCCATCCGTTGGTGCTTTCGCAAAAAGCATCAGCTATTAACACTGCAATTCAAAGGAGTCGGATTTATGCTGTTGAAACATTTTTTTGTCGAAAAAATTGCCCATAGTTCTTACATGCTTGCCGGCACTGACAGTTGCGCGGTCATTGATCCTCAGCGGGATGTGGACGTTTATCTCAATGAGGCGCGCGCGCAGGGGGTCAAGATTACCCACATCCTGCAAACCCATCTGCATGCCGACTTCATCTCCGGGCATATGGATCTGGCGAGGAAAACCGGCGCTAAAATTTATATCGCAAAATCAGCAAATTGCGCCTTTGATCATGTGGCTCTTTCAGAAGGTGATGTAGTTGAATTGGAAGACATGCGCCTGCGCGTCCTTGAAACTCCGGGTCATACGCCCGAACATCTTAGTTATGTGGTGGAGGATACCTCACGCTCTGAGAGTCCGATGGGAGTCTTTGTCGGCGATACGCTGTTTGTCGGTGATGTGGGCAGACCCGATCTGTTCCCGGATATGGCGCAGGAGTTGGCTGGCAAACTCTATCACAGCCTGCATGACAAACTGCTGGAGCTGCCTGATCACTGTGAGGTGTATCCGGCTCACGGTGCGGGTTCCTTATGTGGGCGTTCCATGGGGGCCAAGCAACTGAGCACCATCGGTTATGAGCGCAACTTCAATGCGGCGCTTCAATTTCTCGACAAGGCTGAATTCACTAAGTCACTGACGCAAGACATGCCTCCGGCTCCCGATCATTTCAGCCGCTGCAGTGACATCAATCGCAAGGGCCCGGCACTGATCGATGATCTGCCCGGTTTGGCAGAATTGGAACCTGCACTGTTCAGAGATCGCATGGAAGATCCTGATGTCCTGGTGCTGGATGCGCGCAGTTATCACGCCTTTGGTAGCCAGCATATCCCGGATGCATGGCACCTGGATCTAAATGGCAATTTCCCCACCTTTGCCGGTTGGGTGCTCCCCACCGACAAGGACATTCTGCTGGTGGCCGAAGATTATCCGAAAGCCCTGGAGGCTAATCGCTGGGCGCGGCGCGTGGGAGTGGACCGGATTGTGGGCTATCTCAGCGGGGGCCTCCCGGAATGGGCAGTCGCAGGCCTGCCATCACGTGCTGTGCAACAGCTGTCCGTCGAAGATCTACATGAGAGGATGAATGATGAAGCAAACTTCCAGCTCCTTGATGTGCGAGCCCCTAAGGAGTTTGCCGACAGTCACATCGAAGGGGCACTCAATATTCCGGTCGCCGATCTGCGTACGCGCTTCGCCGAGCTTGGGAAAAATCAGGAATTGCTGTTGATCTGCAGCTCAGGAAATCGTGCAAGTCTTGCGACGAGCATTCTGCTGCAGCGTGGTTTCAAGGCGGTCAGTAACGTCGCCGGCGGCATGAACGGCTATAGTGCGGCCGGTTATGCCAAAGAGTGCCGAGCGTGTGAAAATCCACATGGATCCCGGTTTTACCCAGGTCAATCTGAGAGTGAAACGCAAAGGCATTAAAAGGAGGCACACCTTATGGAATATTTCACCGAAGTGCGCTGGTCACCCTATGTAGTGGGTATCGGCATCGGCGTGTTGAGCTGGTTCAGTTTTTTCTTTTCTAAAAAACCCATTGCCTGTTCAACAACTTTTGCGCGCGCCAGTGGATTGATTGAACGGCTGTTGCGGGGAACGCAGGTGGCGCAGCGAGCCTACTACCGGAAGATTGGGCTCACCTGGGGCTGGCAGGGGATGCTGGTTACCGGCATTGTTTTCGGCGCCCTGCTCTCCGCTCTGCTTTCCGGTGATTTTCGCTGGCAATGGATACCTGATCTCTGGGCTAATGCCTTCGGGAGTAACCCGCTGTTTCGTGTGGTTGTGGCACTGCTGGGCGGCATTATTCTGGGCTTTGGCGCGCGCTGGTCCGACGGCTGCACCAGCGGTCACGGCATCAGTGGAACCTTGCAGTTGGCTGTATCAAGCTGGATTTCCGCCGTGTGCTTTTTTGTCGGGGGAATTGTGGCAGCGTATATCATTTACTAGAGGGTGAAGACTATGACGAAAGAAAATACGGATAGATCTCCCCTATTGAGGGGTTTAATTTTAGGCGTGGTGTTCGGCTTTCTGCTGCAGAAAGGTGGCGCAACAAAATACGATGTGATTGTCGCGCAGCTTCTGCTCACCGATTTCACCGTAGTGAAAATCATGCTCTCTGCGGTTGCAACAGGGATGATCGGCATCTATGCCATGAAGGCCATGGGGTGGATCGAATTGTCGATTAAGTCTGGATCTCTGGGGATGAATGTTATTGGGGGTTTGATTTTCGGAGTGGGCTTTGCTGTGCTGGGTTATTGTCCCGGCACCATCGCAGGCGCAGTGGGCAATGGTTATCTGGATGCTATTGTGGGTGGCCTGGGGGGTATTGTTATCGGTAGTGGCCTGTTTGCAGCTCTTTATCCGAAGCTTGAATACGGCATATTAACAAAAGGACATTTTGGTGAACTTACCTTCCCGAAGCTCTTCAATGTCAACGACTGGATTGTAGTGATACCTGCAGTTGCATTGATTGTGATGCTGCTGTTGTTGCTGGAAAGCGCCGGACTTTAATATTTGGTAGACCACACTTGATGCGTAAAGGCGTTGCAAATACGGATCAACAACAACAGATGACGAACATGAACTGGAACCGAGTTGTGACAATAATCACTATTTTGCCGTACTAACGGTTCCAACGATAGAGACTCGGAAGGCGTGAGTCCGCCCTCCACTAGCCACCTACACAGAATCAATTTTATATAAGATAAAACAGGGAGGATTGCTCAATGAACATTAAACCGTCATCTGCCATCATCACCCTGCTGGGGGTGTCTCTCGCTGCGCTCATATTAGGAGGATGCGCCACCCTTCAAAGGAGCGGACCAGAGAAGCCTTCGCGCCAGTTTGAGGGCGCGGATGGCAGCAAGCGCGTTACCACGGCGGAGTTGGACGAGCTCACCCGCGGCTTTGCCGATCGCTATGTCGGCCTGCTCTATTCCGTCTGCGATGCTCTGAAGAAGGATAACCCTGATCCTGAGCAGCGCCGAGCAGCACAGATGCTTCTTGTGGACAACGCCAGCAACGTTTATGACATCGCAAGTAACGCTGACCCCTTCACGCGCGTGCTTGACCTGGTCGTGGTCACGACCTTGGTCAGTCAGGAGTGGGGCAACGATGGCAGAGCTGTGGCGGTGTTCGGCAAGCGAGGGCAGATGCTGGCCGATGCCTTGTCTAAGGCCAAAGTGGAAGCGCGGTTTCTTGCCGTTCGCGTGCTCACCACCGCTCAACTCGACATTCTCGACTCCCTGCTGCGGGACTGGCGAGAGGAGAACCCGAAAGTCGTTCGCGCCTCTTTTGTTCGTTTTTCAAACTTTGCCATCGGTCGGGGAAAGTCAGCCGCCGATCAGATCCTCGAGGCCAGAGGATTCCTCGAAGAGGTCGGGGAAGTGAGTCAGTCCGTAGACGAGGCGCGAATGCTCGGCGAGCGCATGTTTTATTGGCTCAAGCGCGAGTCAACGATGCTGCAGTGGCAAGCGGTGGCGATGAAGGACGATTGGGTTGCCACCCCTGAACTCAACACAGCTCTTGTCGACATGCATTCGATGACCAATCAGATCGAGCAACTGCCTGCAAATATCGCTGCCGAGCGCAAAGCTTTTTTCTCAGGACTCGATGAGCGTTTGCTGGGCGCAGATGAGACAATCGCTAACGTGCGAGCAACACTGGATGAAGCAAACGACTTTTCTGCGTCATTGAAACCGGTAGTCAGATCACTCAACAAAATGCTTTCGACGACTGACACCCTATTTGCTCGGTATGTGGCCCTGGACCAATCTAAGATGGGCAATAAAGGGGATACATTTAACATCGGCGAGTACGAGCAGACGGCCAAGGAAATAACGCTTGCTGCGGAGGAAATGAACAACTTGCTCACGACGGCGGAACACCTTCTAGGATCGCCGGAGTTGAGACACGGGATGCAGGATGTAAATGATGCGGTCGACGGGCGGATCATAACGGTGTCTGATCAGAGCCAGGTTGTGATGAATGCATTTTTCTGGCGTGTCTGTGCATTGCTGGGTGTCTTATTCGTGATGCTCATCTTGTATCGGGTAATTTCCCTCCTGCTCATAAGGCATTTTGAAATGGGGCAGAGGTCAGGCAGGGAGTAAGTTGCGCCAGGAGGCTCTCAGACTTTACAGGTCTAAGCAAAAAACCGACTGAGCGAGAACCTGGACCGATACAACTAATCAACATAACCCATTTATCCATGCCAACATATCTGACGGTTACATTGACACCAAATATGACGGTTGCGTCAATTTTGTACATTCAGCAGAGCTGACAAATTATGGAGCATTACTATGAACATTCTTCTTGTCTACCCGCACTATCCCACTACTTTCTGGAGTTTCCGCTATGCCATGAAATTTATCGATAGAAAGGCGAGCTTTCCGCCGCTGGGCCTGTTAACCGTAGCGGCGATGCTTCCCGATGCGTGGCAGAAGCGCCTGTTAGACATGAATGTACGGCCCCTCTCCGATCAGGATCTGCGCTGGGCCGACTACGTCTTCATCAGTGCCATGACCATTCAGCAAACATCGGTGCATGAGGTTATCGAACGTTGCCAACGCCTTGGGGTCAAAACCGTTGCTGGTGGCCCCCTGTTTACTTCTTGTCATGAAGATTTCCCAGAAGTCGACCACCTGGTTCTGGGCGAAGGGGAAAACACCCTGCCCCGCTTTCTGGAAGATCTGCAGCATGGCACACCTAAACGTATCTATGCAGCAGATGGCTGGGCGAATTTGGAGCAGACCCCAATTCCCCAGTGGGATCTTGTGGGCATGAAGGATTATGCCGCCATGAATATCCAGTATGGGCGGGGCTGTCCCTTTGACTGTGAGTTCTGCGATATTACTGCTCTTTTCGGGCGCAAGCCTCGCACGAAGCTCCTGCCTCGTTTAATGGCCGAGCTCCAAAGTCTTTATGATGTGGGCTGGCGGGGCGCGATCTTCTTTGTCGATGACAATTTCATCGGTGACAAGCCCAAGCTGAAACGCGAAATCCTACCCGCGTTGATCGATTGGATGAGAGGAAGGAAATATCCCTTCTATTTCTACACCGAGGCATCCATCGACCTGGCTGATGATCCAGAGTTGATGGATCTCATGGTCAGCGCCGGATTCGAGGAGGTCTTTATTGGCATCGAAACACCCCATGCTGAAGGATTGGCCGAAAGCAACAAGGTGCAGAATAAGAACCGTGATCTGCTGACCTCCGTCAAACGCATCCAGCAGGCAGGGCTTCAGGTACACGGCGGCTTCATTGTCGGGTTTGACAGCGATCCGGCGTCAATTTTCGATCAGCAGATCCGTTTTATCCAGGAGAGCGGCATCGTCACGGCCATGGTGGGCGTGCTCTCGGCCCTGCGCGGAACCAGACTCTACGACCGTCTCGAACATGAAGGACGCCTGTTGAAGGATTCCGCAGGCGACAACACAGCCATTGATATCAATTTTATCCCGCACATGAAACCCGAAGCCCTCGTCGCTGGGTATCAGAAAGTTCTCGACAATATTTACGCCCCCAAGCAGTACTATGAGCGCGTGATTCAGCTCTTTAAGGATTATAAACCCCGGCCACAGTCGAGTTTTCACATCCAGAAGGGCCACCTGGGAGCACTTTTTAAGACAATGCTGTTCCTGGGTGTGTTTGGAAAAGAGCGTTTGCACTACTGGAAACTCTTCTTCTGGACACTGTTCCGAAAACCACGCCTTTTCCCACTGGCGATTAGCTATGCAGTGTACGGTTACCATTTCCGTAAGGTTGCAGAAAATATCAGGGGATGTGGGATGTTCGATGGCTGCGAAAGTGAAAAGATCAGGAACGACTACATCTGAAAAAGCACCATGGCGTCCGGGACACTATGAAGAGCCAGAAGAATTAGAATCCTTGCAATTTGTGGGGATATTATGACACCTGAGAAAGGTTTAACTCAACCTACTTTACCTGTAGGAGCGATTAATGTTTAACAGGCAGAGGTGGAAAACTTGAGATCAAACCTGTAGGCCCGATCCATTGAGCTTAAACCACTCGCGGCATGCGCGGTAATCGGGCATCACCCGTTCCACTTCACGCCAGTATGCTTTGGAATGGTTGTGCTGCAACAGATGGCAGAGTTCGTGCACCACAACGTAATCGACCATTTGTGTGGGCGCGAGCATAATACGCCAGTTGAACTGCACAACACCTGTACTGCTACAGCTGCCCCAGCGCGCCTTGAAGCTTTTGATCTCCACCTGTGAAGGGTGCGCTCCAACCTGTGGAGCCAGCTGTTCCACCTTCTGGTTCAACTTTTCATACGCCCGCTGCTTATACCATCGGATCAGCGCATTGCGCACCAGGTGCGCTTGTGTTCTCCCCCCGGGGACAGTAACAATCAAACACCCCTGCTGTAGCTTAACCGGCGCAAAGGCTCCCTCCTCCACTTTGAGACGATAGTTGGATCCCAGATAGCTGAATAATTCCCCGGAGACATACGCACGTGGTTTCGCTGGCGACATCTGTGCCTGTAAAGCAACTTTCTTCAGAATCCAGTCACGTCTGGCGTGGAGAAATGCGTCAATCTGATCCACAGAAGTGTGCATGGGCACTCGGATAGACACAGTACCTTCGGCGACACGTATCTCAGCACTTTTACGCCTTCGTGAGCGGATTACTTCGATCTTCAGACCTTCGTGGTTGCGATATTCGGATCTAATGTGTGCCATTTTTGTTTAAATATTTCCCCATATTGTTCAGCGTAGTTCACGAATAAAATACTTTTCCGGGTCGCGCCGGAGGAGATCAAGTTTTTTTTCATAAAGTTTTTGGCTTGCATCGCAACTACTCTTACGCCCAGGAGAACTTCGTACATTGGCACAGCGGAACTTATAATAGTGGATACGTTCGTTGAGAATATCCTCTTCAACTTCGACCGTTTTTTCAAAACGCTCTTCGAGTTGACTCTGCCTCTGATGTTCAGCTTTTGTGGCATTATAAGAAACGCTTTTGTCAGCACTGTCCAGCTGCTGATAAACACGGCGTTGGTATGGATCCGAAGTGCCACGATGCTCGGTTTTTTCTTGGCTGAAATGATAAACTTGAAGCCCATCCTTATCCTGGATGGAACCCGTAGGACGATTGGTTATGTGCAAATGCCCGTCAGCATCGCGCCAAGTATAGTAACTGTCAGCATGAGATTGAATATAAATGCACGGATTCAATAATATGAAAACAGAAGCGAGGATGACAAAAGGCTTTATCAAGGCGATACTCCTGAAGGGGAAAAGTTTTTTCAATGTAAAGCAATGCTAAGAATAATACAATTCATGTCTTTTTTGCATCACAGGATATATCTAGCCACCCATTAAACAAAAAAGCCCTTAACCGTAACTGGCTAAGGGCTTGATTTTTATGGCGATCCCGGCAGGATTTGAACCTGCGACCTATCGCTTAGGAGGCGATTGCTCTATCCAGCTGAGCTACGGGACCAAACCCGAGGGGTTATAGCGTATCTTCTCTGGTGCGGGCAAGTATTTTTTTAAAAATGGAGCAGACTGAACACTTCAACGCCAGATAATTTGTCCCGCCCATGGAGAAAGTCAAGCTCTGCAAGGAAGGCACATTCGACTATGTCGGCATCGAGCTGGCGCACCAGATCCACCGTTGCCGCTATGGTGCCGCCGGTGGCTAGCAGATCATCAGCGATAATGATCCGTTCGCCGGGCTTGAAAGCATCGGCGTGGATTTCCAGGGTGTCGGTACCGTATTCAAGATCATATGTTTTTTTAAGAGTTTTATGCGGTAATTTACCGGGTTTACGCACCAGAGAAATCCCGGTGCCGAGTTTATATGCCAGGGCGGAGCCGAGGATAAAACCGCGCGCCTCCACTCCGACAATCTTGTCGATGTGTTGGCCCAGATAGCGATGCGCGAGAAGATCTATAGCACGGTGAAAGTGGCGCCCGTCTTCAAGTAAGGTGGTGATATCCTTAAACACAATCCCCTTTTTGGGGAAGTCTAGGATGTCGCGAATACTGTTTTTAAGTTCTTCCACGTCTCTGTTCTCCCGTAGACTAATATTGATGGATCGGATTATTCGGGGCTCAGTTCTTCCTGCATTATTTTACGCAATTTTTCCAAGCTTTTAGCTTCAATCTGGCGGATTCGTTCCCGGGTAACGCCGTAGCGTTTGCCTATCGTATCCAGGGTTTCAGGTTCGTAGTCGTTAAGTCCGAAGCGATACTGTAAAATCTCTGCTTCATTCTTCTTCAACGTCTTGAGCCATTTTATTACATATTCGTATCGATTGGTGTTTTCAAGCAACTCCGCCGGATTGAGGGAGTGTGAATCCTCCAGAGTGTCGATCAATGCGTAGTTATCATTCTCTCCCAGGGGGTGTTCTATGGAGTAGGTTTTGCGAATCAATTGCTGCAGTCGTTCCACCTCAGCAACCGAACTCTCCATAGCTGCGGCAATTTCAGCGGCATCCGGTTCCTCACTTTTACTATTGAGGATCTCCTTGGTCACCTTGAACATCTTGTTAACCTGTTCAGCTACATGGACCGGAAGACGAATAGTGCGGCTTTGATTTACCAGGGCTCTCTCAATGGACTGTCTGATCCACCAGGTAGCATAGGTGGAGAAACGGCACCCCTTATCTACCCGAAAGCGTTCAACGGCCTTGATCAAGCCCATGTTGCCCTCTTCTATCAGATCAAGGAAGGGCAATCCACGGTTCATGTAGCGCTTTGCAATTTTCACAACCAGGCGAAGGTTCGATTCAATCATACGCGCGCGCGCCTGCTCGTCACCTTCTGCGATCAACCCGGCGAGTTCTTTTTCCTCATCGGAGGTTAACAGATTTGACTTCTGTATATCTCGCAGATAGCACTTGATGGCGTCATCCCCACCAGGTTCAGTGTCCTGCACCTTGCTCTGGTTTTTTGCAATCTTCGTAATAATATCTTTTTCCACGTTTAAGCGCTCCTCGGGCTGCTACAACCCCAATTTATCCAATCGATATCGCAAAGATCTAAAACTCAAGTGCAGCAAATTGGCGGCTTTTTTCTTTACTCCGTTGCTGCGCTCCAGAGCCAGGGTCAATAGTTGAGCTTCTATGTTGCGTAAATAGTTCTCCAAGTCTAATCCAGCCTCAGGTAGATAAACTTCACACCTTTGTGGCTTCTCCTCATGTCTGAGTGAAGGCGGAAGTGAATCGTACTCGAGGATATCGCTTTCGCTTAAAATGATGCTGCGTTCAAGTACATTCTCCAGTTCTCGCACATTCCCGGGCCAAGAGTAATCGAGCAAAGCACGCATCATGGCGGGTGAGATGCTCACCTGTCGTTGAGGGGCAAGCATCTGGCACAATGTTTCAGCTAACAGAGGGATATCCTCGCGCCGTTCGCTCAAAGGGGGTAGATGCAAATGGACTACATTAAGGCGGTAAAACAGATCCTGTCTGAAATCCCCTTTTTGAGTGAGGGTGTCAAGCTCACGGTTGGTAGCTGCGACAACCCGTACATCAACCTTGTGGTTAACACTTCCCCCCACCGGACGAACCTCTTTTTCCTGCAACACGCGCAGAAGCTTAACCTGCATTGGCAGGGGCAACTCGGCAATTTCATCTAAAAACAGGGTGCCCCCATGAGCAAGATCGAACAGCCCCTCTTTACGTTGATCAGCTCCGGTATATGCCCCTTTTTCATGTCCGAACAGCTCATTTTCGAGAAGATTTTCCGGTACTGCTCCACAGTTCAGAGGGATAAAAGGTTTATTGGCGCGCAAGCTGTTCTGATGGATGGCCTTGGCTACAAGCTCCTTGCCTGTGCCCGATTCCCCGCTTATTAATACGCTGGCACTGGTCGGGGCAACCTTTTCGATCATAATATAGAGTTGCTGCATACCAGCGCTTTTGCCCACAAGTCGATCAAAACGATTGCGCTTATCTAGTTGTGTGCGTAGCTGTCGGTTCTCATGGCGCAACGAGGAGAACTCAAGAGCCTTTTTTACAGTAAGCCGGATATCTTCATTGTTAAACGGCTTGACTATATAATCGTAGGCACCGAGCTTCATCGCCTCTACTGCCTGAGCAGTGGTGGAATATGCCGTCATCAGAATTACCAGGGTTTCAGGATGTAGCTGCTTCACCTGCTCCAGAAGTTGCAGGCCATCAACCCCGGGCATACGCATATCGGTAAGTATGAGGTCATAAGCCTGATGACGTAACCTGCCTAATGCCTGGGATCCGTCTGATGCGACATCTATCACATACCCTTCGGCAGCAAATAAGATCTCCAGCATTTCGCGCAGGCTCTCTTCATCGTCAACGATGAGAAGATGCGGCTGCAGATGGGGAGAAGTACTGCTGGAGGAAGTGGGTGTTAAACTCATGCTTTAAGGATCCTCAGAGTTCTGATTTTTAAAGGTAACCTTGAATCTGGCACCACCACTTGGAGCCGCTGCGTATTTTATGCTTGCCCCATTGGCCCGGACAAAGGCATAAGCTATTGCCAGGCCGAGTCCAGTGCCATCAGCTCTGGAAGTGGTAAAGGGTTCAAAAATTGTGTCACCCAGTTCAGAGTCTACACCAGGACCGGAGTCATCTATCCAGAAAGAGCGTGTCCTCTTACAGGAAGCACAATGTACCACACCTCCAGCAGGACAAAAACTGGCAGCGTTTCCGAGTAGGTTCCATACTACCTGTTTAACCTGCTCCTCATCAACATTTTCATACCAAACCTCTGAGCAATTAGCGTTAATGCGGATATCGGCAAACTGATTGGAGCCTTGCGCAAGATGGATCAAATCCATGAGAATGGAGTTGATATCCACATTTTTTTTCACCGGATTGCGTGGGCTGGCGAAATGCAGGAAATCATCTACCAGATGATTAAGCCTACTTGTTTCGCGGGAGATGATGTTAAACAGACGCTGTTCAGTGGCTGGGAAGTCTTTTTCCTGCAGCAGTTGCACACTCCCCCCCAGCGATGCAAGAGGGTTGCGGATTTCGTGAGCCAGACCGGCGGATAAACTTCCAATGGAGGCCAGATGTTTCTCGCGCTTGAGATTCTGTTCCAGGCGTTTTATTTCCGTAAGGTCCTGGAATGTAAGCAGAACATTGGTCGATTCACCCTGCTGAATGGGGGTGGCGCTGTATCCGAGAATCAGCTGCTTTCCTGCAGCATTAGTGAAATACTCTTCTCCCCGCTCTACCGGTATATGAGTCAATGGCCAATCAAAGCCACTCACAGCCGTAGTTATCGGCATACCTGTAACCTTCGAAGCGCGTATTGCACATATCTGCTCAGCTATCTTGTTTACTAAAAGGATTCGACCCTGACTATCCACCAGAATCAGGCCACTCGTAATATTTTGCAGGATAAGGTGATTTAAGTGTTCCAGATCTGCATGTTCACGCCGCTGCCTTATGATTTTTTTTGCATACTGTTGCAGCCGGGTGGAGAGAATCACTCCTATAAAAGCTGCGAGCACAAAAGCGGTAAGATTGAGAAAGAGCAGATAAAAAACATCAGTTCCGGGGCGTGTGTTCCACGGATATACCGGAAGGTATCCATAATAATCCAAGCTTGCGATTCCACCATATAGTACGACACTGGCGAGAAGGATAAGAAGTACTTCGTGTCTGTTGCTGATCAACCCACTGGTGAGAATGACAAAAATAAACAAAAACGCGAAGTTACTATACATTCCGCCAGTGAAATACACCACAGCGGCGCACATTACCAGGTCCCATACTATCTGGATCTGCACAAATTGGGGCGAAGGGCCAAAGCGCAACAACCAGAATAGAGCAAGACATATCTGCAACAGACACAAGCTGAAAATGGAAACAAGCTGAGGATTGGAAAAGATACTCGCCTGCTCATTTACTACCAGGGCAAAAAAAACAGTGCCCCCCAAGAAAAGGGAGAGCACTAGAAAACGTACAAGTACATACCAGAGTTGAGCGTTTAATGATCTCGCTGTTATGGCAGTGTCATGAAACGCCGACAAGGACAACTAGCCTCCGACAGTACCGGCAAGCTTGAAGATCGGCAGATACATAGCTATAACCAACCCACCCACAGTGGTGCCGAGAAACAGCATCAACAGCGGCTCCATCATGGAGGTCAAATTACCCACTGCGTCATCAACTTCGTCATCGTAGAAGTCGGCAATCTTGTTCAGCATCGTATCTATCGAGCCGGACTGCTCTCCTACAGCTATCATCTGACAGACCATTGGAGGGAAAACCCCTGATTTGGCCAGAGGTTCAGCAATAGTATTACCTTCGCTGATACTCTTGCGCACCTTGATTATTGCAGTTTCAACCGTTTTGTTACCAGCTGTTTTCGAGGTTATATCCAGACCATCGAGGATGGGGACACCACTGGATACCATGGTTCCGAGGGTACGGGTAAATTTTGCTACAGAAACCTTACGGATAAGAACACCGAAAATCGGCGCCTTTAACGCCCAATCATCAATTTTAGCGCGCCCTTTTTCAGTGGCATAGATTTTTTTAAACGCAAATATGAGCAGAATAAATCCACCGATTATGAAGAGAATATAATCTTGAATAAAGTTACTCAAGTTGATAACAATCTGAGTTGGTGCAGGTAATGCCCCACCGAAATCAGCAAACATCTTCTCAAACGCTGGGATAACAAACACCAGGATAACCCCGATAACAATAACCGCTATCGAAACCACTGTTGCAGGATAGGTCATGGCACTTTTGACCTGTTTTTTGAGTTTCATGGACTTCTCAATATATGAAGCGAGACGGTTTAGAATTGTATCGAGAATGCCGCCGATTTCGCCGGCAGCAACAAGGTTTACAAACAATTCATCAAACGCCTTGGGGTGTTTTTTGAGTGCATCCGCAAATGTCGAGCCCGACTCTACGTCGTTTTTTATCTCCAACAGCATGCGCTTAAAGGTTTTGTTTTCCTGCTGCGAAGAGAGAATATCGAGGCACTGCACCAGAGGCAGCCCCGCATCAATCATCGTGGCAAACTGGCGCGTGAATACAACCAGATCCTTGGTTGTAACCTTGGGTTCAAAGCCGGGGATTCTAATTTCCACGTCAAGACCTTTGCCGCGCTCCTTGATCTTATTTGCAACAATCCCCTGACGGCGTAGCTGGGCCTGAACCACGGCCTGATTCGGCGCTTCCATATCCCCTTTGCGCTTTTTGCCGTCGCGGCTTTTACCTTCCCAGGAAAATTTAGCCATATCACCACCTCACAAGAATAAAACTATTGATTGCGTCGCAAAAACTCACCAACTGCGGCGTTGCTACAATTGCCTCACTGCTTCGACGTACGTTAGTACGCCTCATTGTTCGACAATCACGCGCCTTGCATTTGGCGCTTTTTGCTTAGCCAGCCAAATCAATACTTTCTGCGAAAGCATCAACTACTGAAATGCTGTACTTAACCCATTTTTTTTGCATTGCTGGGCGTTTGTTTCAACGCCGAATTGGGATTGGCGATCATCTGTTTTAACTCACCCTGCTCCGGCGAACGTACCATTGCCGCATCATAAGTGATGAGTTTTTTATGATACAGGCTGAACAGCGACTGGTTCATGGTCTGCATCCCGTATTTCTCCTGCCCCATCTGCATCTGAGAGTAAAGTTGATGAATCTTATCGTCTCGGATTAGCGAGCGAATCGCAACGTTCGGGACCATAACCTCAAGCGCCAGCACTCTCCCTGTTCCCGATGCCTTGGGGATAAGATTCTGAGACATCACTCCTTCAAGAACAAAAGAGAGCTGGGTGCGGATCTGCGTCTGCTGATTGGTGGGGAACACATCCACAATACGATTGATGGTCTGGACACACCCGTTGGTATGCAAAGTGGCAAAACAAAGATGCCCGGTTTCAGCAATGGTCAGAGCGGCCTCAATGGTCTCAAGATCACGCAATTCACCCAACAGCACAACATCCGGATCCTGACGCAAAATCGATTTCAGCGCTTTTTTAAACGAATGGGTATCACTTCCCACTTCGCGCTGGTTTACCACACAGTTTTTATGTGGATGAATGTATTCAATGGGGTCTTCGATGGTGATAATGTGATCGTGACGTTCAATATTAATGGCATCGATCATGGACGCCAGGGTTGTGCTTTTACCACTGCCGGTAGGGCCAGTAACAAGTACCAGACCGCGCGGTCGTTTAGATATTTCAGCAACAACTGGTGGCAGACCAAGCTGCGCAAATGAGAGGAACTCATAAGGGATGCGGCGAAAGGCTCCGGCGATAGCCCCTCGTTGAACAAAGATATTCCCACGAAAACGCGCCAGCCCCTTTACCCCGAAAGAGAGGTCTAACTCATTCTCTTCTTCCAGAACACGCTTTTGTGCATCGGTGAGGATACTGTAGCATAATTGCTTAGTTTCATTGGGCATCAACTTAGGGTGATCCAGGGGTTGCATAGCTCCGTCAACCCTGATCTGCGGAGCCAAACCTGTTGTAATGTGAAGGTCTGAAGCGTCGGAGTCTACCATCGTCTTTAAGAACTCGTGGATCCCAGCCATATCGTGCACCTTTCCCCTTGAATGAAATATCAGCAATTATGCTTTAAATTATATCTCTTAAATAAAAAATCACAGCAGTTAATTGTTCGTTTCTCAGATCTAATCATCAGAAACAGTGCAGCGCAGTACCTCGGAGAAGGATGTTACCCCCTCTTTAAGTTTCATCAACGCCGACTGGCGCATGGTACGCACTCCAAGGCGCATGGATTCGCGTTTAATCTCTGCGGTATTGGCTCCTGCAAGAACCATTTCGCGGATTTCATCAAACATAGGCATAACCTGATAAATCCCCACACGCCCCTTGTAACCACTTTCGTTGCAATTACTGCACCCCCTGCCCTTGTAACATACAAAGTCCTCCACTTCGTCAGGGGAAACTCCAGCGTCAAGGAGTGCCTCCTTGGAGATCTCTTCCGTTTCTTTGCACTCGGAGCATAAACGACGCCC
>JAWOFA010000023.1:0-7294 GCA_046482505.1 Desulfuromonadaceae bacterium
AATTTATACCCCAAACCATGCGACGGAGGAGATAACGTGAAGGAAGAAGTACAACAGTTGATCGACGTGCAGGAGCTCGACCAGAAAATACTTAATGCGCGCAAAAAGAAAAACGAGCTCCTGGCGCGCAAGGAGAAACTCGAGGCGCAGGCGGAAAAGCTGGAAAAGGTTATAGGCTCAATCCAGGAACAGATCGACGAAGTACAGCAGGATGTCGGAAGTCTGAACCAGGATCTTGCCAAGGAGCAGGACAATGTCGCCAAGGCGGAAAATCGTCTGCCGGAGGTCAAAACCCAGAAGGAATACCTCGCGATCCTGAAAGAGGTGGATGCGGCGAAGAAGAATGTTAAGGACATTGAAGAGGCGCTGAAGCTCAAGCAGGACGTAATGAATGAGCTTGAAGCGGACAAAAATGATAAGCAGAGTGAACTCGACGAGCTCAACAGCGACAACGCAAGCCAGTTGAAGGATATCCAAACCCTGGTAGCGGAGTTGGAAGAGATCGACGCCACGGAAACCCCGAAGCGCGACAAACTCATTGCCCAGGTTCCAGAAGCACTGCGCAGACGCTACGAACTGGTTCTAAGCCGGCTTAACAGTGTGGCCATGGTAGAAGCGAAAAACTATACCTGCACCGGCTGCTACATGCGCCTGCCGCCGCAGTTCTTCAACAACATGCTTAAAAGTAAAAATATCTCCACCTGCCCGCAGTGTAATCGACTTCTGTATATCGAAGAGGCATAAGAAGGTTTTCTCCTTCCTCCTTGATGAATAAAATGTGGGATGAGGGTCGGCTGCAAACAGGATATCCTTACCTAACATGTTCGAGCAGTTTATACGCAACCGGGTCGAAGAAGCACAGGCGATCGCCGGTTTTATCCCTGCGATAAAACGGGAGGAAAGTCCGGGCTCCGCAGGACAGGATGGTTCCTAACGGGAACCGGGGGTGACCCCAGGGAAAGTGCCACAGAAAACAGACCGCCTGTATTCTTGATACAGGTAAGGGTGAAACGGTGAGGTAAGAGCTCACCAGTTCCGGCGGTGACGTCGGAAGCTAGGTAAACCCCATCCGGAGCAAGGCCGAATAGGGAAGCGCTTGAGGACGGTCCGTCCGAAGCTTCCGGGTTGGCTGCTTGAAGGCGTCGGCAACGGCGTCTCTAGAGGAATGATCGCCACCGCTGCTCTGGCAACAGACTGCGGTACAGGACCCGGCTTACGGGCTTCTTCGACCCTTTTTTACCTTTGCATTATGCGTGGCTGCTCAGGCGGCGATTATGTAGGTCGGGCACCGCCCGACAACATGTAGCCAGCATGCCGGCGGCCAGTGGCCGCCCTACGATAAGTTGCTCAAAAGGTAACTACTCACCACTTTTTACCATGAGGTGCTTTAGCCTCCGAACAATCGCAGCTGGAAGCCGCTCCTACCTTTCCCTGGTCCCGTAGGAGCGGCTTCCAGCCGCGATAACAGCCGGTACGCACAGCACCGATCACCCCTGGAAAATGGCCGGGAATGTCGACCTTTGGTCTGGCAGGTGAATAGTTACCTCAAAAGTTACTCTCTTTATTGCATAAGTCGACCATTTCATGCTGCATACGAACCGACATACGCGCTGGGTTGAGGTACTCAATCAACTCCGGTGCGAGCTTAACAGTATTACGGAAGAGGAACTGCATTGGCTGAAACAGCGCATCGTCCTGATTGAATCGGTGCAGGAACAGATCCATACCCTGTTTCTGAATGCTGACGGGAGTGCGAGCTGCTGCTCCTGCTCCGGCTCCTGCTGTGAGCACGGGCATAACCACATCACCCTCATCAATGTGGTGGCAGCCATACTGCAACATAACGTTCCGGAACCGGACTTTGCAGCTACATGTCCGTTTCTCACCTCGAGAGGATGCAGCCTTACGGTAGCTCTGCGACCATTTAACTGCGTTACCTTCATCTGCGATACGATTGAAGCCCTCATGAGCGCCGCACAGCTGGAGGAATTTTATCGCCTGGAAAAACTCCTGCGCGCCCACTATACTGAAGTAGACCAACGCTATATCGGCTCGAGCATGCGCGGATTATTTATCGGCTCCAGCCGCCTTGGCGCACAGCAACTCCTGCAACGCAGAAGTATTTAACTCCCTCGATACCTGAAAATCGGAAATTGATATGAATTTAACCTTTAAACGCAATAACGGCCCGATAGACCATAAAATCGATGAACTCCTCGAAGATGTTGGAGTGCACCATCCACGCATTATCCGCGACATGATAATCAGTGCCCTGAAAGCTGGAACCGGCAGTGACTATCTCGCAGACCTGAAGCTGATGCGCACCACCATGAACGAAATGCGTGTTACCAATGAGGTGTTCAGTCCGTATCGCCATCGGCGCAAAGTGACCATCTTCGGCTCCGCGCGCACCAGCCCTGACGAACCTATCTATCAGAAGTGTGTAGAATTTGCGCGTCTGCTCGCTGAAAACAACTACATGGTTATCACCGGCGGCGGAGGCGGTATCATGGAGGCGGGTAACGAAGGGGCGGGTCCAGAAAACTCCTTTGCGGTTAATATTCGCCTGCCGTTTGAGCAAAGCACAAACAAGGTTATGCATGGCAGTGAACGTACTTTGATGTACAAATACTTTTTCAACCGCAAGGTGGCATTTCTCAAGGAAGCCCATGCTGTAGCACTGTTCCCCGGCGGGTTTGGTACCCTGGACGAGGCGATGGAGACCCTGACCCTGATCCAGACGGGGAAAAACCCTCCGATGCCGCTGGTGCTGATTGACGATGAGGACAGTACCTACTGGGAGGATCTGTTCAATTTCATGCGAGATGTACTACTGCCACGCAACCTCATTTCGGGGGAGGACTTCGGTCTCTTCACCATTACCAGCAGTTCGCAGGAGGCACTGGAGGTTATAAACAACTTTTACCGCGTCTATCATTCGAGTCGCTACGTAGGGGAAACCCTGGTTATACGCCTCAACAGAGAGCTTACCGATGCGCAGATAGCGATTCTGCAGGAGGAGTTCTACGAGCTCCTCAGCGATGGGGGTAAAATCCGTACATGCACTGCGTTTGAGCAGGAGCATGACGAACCAGACCTGTGGAATCTGCCGCGCCTCGCACTCGATTTCAACCGCCGCAATCACGGTTACATGGTAGCCCTGATCCGGCGGATCAATTCGTTCCACGATGCCTGATACTGGAGGAGCTTACGGTGGGATATAAGAATCTACAGAACTGTGTCACCGATCTGGAACAACACGGACAACTGTGTCGCATCGACACCGAACTCGATCCCCATCTGGAGATTGCAGCACTCCAGCGCCGTGTGTATGCTGCCGGGGGGCCGGCATTGCTCTTCACCAACGTACGCGGGTGCCGATTTCCCATGCTCGGAAATCTCTTCGGCACCCTGGAACGCACCCGCTTTATCTTTCGCGATACCCTGCCCATGGTAAAGCGCCTGGTGGATGCGAAGATTAACCCCGGCGCAGCCTTGAAGCGTCCGTGGCAGTTTGCCCGCACCCCCCTAGGAGCTTTTCACCTCCTGCCCCGTCGCACCAGGCGCGGGCCAATTCTGGCGCATGAATGCCGCATCAGCGATCTGCCGCAGCTGGTGTCATGGCCTGACGACGGCGGGCCGTTTATTACCCTGCCTCAGGTATATACGGAAGATCCGCACCACCCCGGTCTGGGCCACTCGAACCTCGGGATGTACCGGGTCCAGCTCGGGGGCAATGCGTATATCCAGGATCAGGAGGTGGGGCTGCACTACCAGATTCATCGCGGTATCGGGGTACATCATCAGGCTGCGGTTGAAAAGGGATCGCGTCTGCCGGTTAATATCTTTGTAGGTGGAGCGCCGAGCCTGAGTGTCGCTGCAGTTATGCCGCTACCCGAAGGGATGCCTGAGCTGAGTTTTGCCGGGCTCCTGGGGGGACATCGGATCGCCATGAATGCCGGAGAAGAGCCGCTGCCATTTCCCGCAGAGGCTGATTTTGTGATCTGTGGTACCATCGATCCCAGCCGCACCAAGCCCGAGGGTCCCTTCGGAGATCATCTAGGATATTACAGTCTGACCCATGATTTCCCGGTTGTAGACGTACACAAGGTATACCACCGTCATGATGCCATCTGGCCCTTTACGAGCGTCGGACGCCCGCCGCAGGAGGATACCAGCTTCGGCACCTTTATCCACGAGCTTACCGGCGATTTAATCCCTACCGTGCTCCCGGGGGTTAAGGCGGTGCATGCGGTAGATGCGGCCGGAGTACATCCGCTCCTCCTTGCCATTGGTTCAGAGCGCTATACTCCGTACCAGCCGGCAGAGCGCCCGCAGGAGCTCTTGACCCAGGCTCACGCCATTCTGGGACAGGGACAGCTCTCGCTCGCGAAGTATCTGTTTATCGCCAACGGTGCGGACAATCCGCAGCTGGATATCCACGATGTGTCGGCGTTTTTACACCACTGCCTGCAACGCTGCGATTGGAAGCGCGACCTGCACTTTCATACCTGCACTACCATCGACACCCTCGACTACAGTGGCGACGGTCTGAACCAGGGCTCAAAGGTTGTTATTGCCGCATGTGGTGAACCCAGGCGCACCCTGCCGCAGCAGGTTCCGGAGAATCTCGAACTGCCGCACGGTTTTGACAACCCTTATGTCCCCATGGCCGGAGTGCTACTGGTGGAAGGGCCGTCATGCAGCGCACCCGATTCAAGCCCTACTCTGGATCTGGAGCGTTTCTGCACTACTCTAACCCCGCAGGCGAGCATCAATCAGTTTCCTCTTGTAGTATTGTGTGATGACAGCGCCTTCGCTGCCGCGACCTTCAACAATTTTATCTGGACCACCTTCACCCGTTCCGATCCGGCGCGCGACATCTTCGGCATTGGTGCATCTTGCATCTCCAAACACTGGGGCTGCGAAGGCGCCCTGGTGATAGATGCACGCCGCAAAGCACACCATGCGCCACCGCTGGTGGAAGATCCGCAGGTGGAGGAAAAACTCGACAACCTGGCGTGCAAGGGCGGCCCTCTTCATGGTATCATCTAAAAATAAGGTAGCTACTCACCACTTTTTACCATGAGGTGCTTTAACCACCGAACAATCGCGGCTGGAAGCCGCTCCTACGGGACCAGGGAAAGGTAGGAGGGGGTTCCAGCCGCGATAACAGGCGGTACGCACAGCACCGATCACGCCTGGGAAATGGTCGGGAATGTAGACCTTTGGTCTGGCAGGTGAATAGTTACAAAATAAGCACGTTGTGTTAACTGCATCTACCCTGAAATGGCATGTGAAAGCATATGAACCCACTCAACAAAATATCCGATCAGCATATATCCCACGCCATCGGCAACACCCCGCTGGTGGAGCTCAAAAAGCTCAATCCCAACCCAAAGGTGCGAATCCTGGCGAAGCTGGAGGGGAGCAATCCCGGCGGCTCAGTCAAGGATCGTCCGGCGTGGTATATGATAAAAAATGCCCTTGCCAGCGGTGAACTGAATCCCGAACGCTCCCTGCTTGAACCCACCTCAGGCAATACCGGTATCGCCCTTGCCATGATCTGCGCCACCCTGGGGATCCACATCAAACTGGTGATGCCTCCGTGCGTGAGCATGGAACGCCGCGCGGTGCTTGAAGCATACGGTGCAGAGGTGGTTCTGTCAGGCCCGGGGCAGGCCACGGATGGCGCAATCCGCATGGCGCATGAGCTCGTGCAGCAGGATCCTGAGCGCTACTATATGCCCAATCAATACGCCAACCCGAGCAATCCCCAGGCGCATTACGAAACCACCGGCCCCGAAATATGGCGCCAGAGCGGAGGGAAGGTCGACGCTTTTGTGGCCGGGCTTGGCACCTCTGGTACCATTATGGGAAGCGGACGCTACCTGAGAGAGAAAAATTCCTCCATCGGGATTATTGCGGTGGAGCCTACCCTAGGACACAAGGTGCAGGGGCTGAAGAACATGAACGAATCGATCGTCCCTGAGCTGTATCATCCCGAAAACCTTGACGACAAGCTGATTGTTCAAGATAATGAAGCCTTTAACTGTGCGCGTGACCTTGCTATCAATGAAGGATTGTTTGTGGGGATGTCGAGCGGGGCCGCAGTCGCCGGAGCTCTGCGGGTTGCGGACACTATGGAACAAGGTACTATTGTCACTATCCTGCCAGATCGGGGCGATCGCTATTTGAGCACTACGCTGTTCCGCTCCACCTGCGCCAACTGCCCCCCATGATGTGCCAGGTGCGAAGACAAGGTTCATAGTCCTGTTCCCGCGCATACAAGCGGGTAACAATACCCAAAGAGGAGAGAGATCATGCAGACCTGTCAGATTCTGGGCAGTGGACACGCTGTTCCGCATCGGATTTTAACCAATGCCGATCTGGAGCAGATGGTAGATACCAATGACGCGTGGATCGTGGAACGCTCGGGTATCCGCCAGCGTCACATTGCCGAGCCCGGCAGCCCCCTCTCCGACCTTGCCGCAGATGCGGTAAACCAGGCACTGGAACGCGCCCAGACTGCGGCACAGGATATCGATCTGATTATTGTTGGTACCGTAACCGGGGATATGAAGTTCCCTGCCATGGCGTGTCTGCTGCAGGAGAAAATCGGCGCCACCAAAGCAGCGGCGTTCGATATTTCCGCCGCTTGTTCAGGGTTTCTGTACGGCCTCCACCTGGCTAAAAGTCTTATGCAGACCTGCCCCTATCAGCGCGTGCTGGTGGTTGCGGCGGAGATGCTTTCGAGCATGATCAACTGGGAGGATCGCAACACATGTGTTCTGTTCGGCGACGGCGCCGGTGCCGTGGTTCTCGGCCCCGCCGATGACGAACGTGGTATCCTCAGCAGCACTATCCACAGTGACGGTCACTACAGCGATCTGCTCTACAACCCGGCAGGGAGCCGGCATGTCCTGAGCGCAGAGGATATCGACAACAACCTTGCCACCATCCATATGCAGGGGCGCGAAGTGTTCCGCCATGCCGTTTCATCCATGACCAGCGCCCTCAACGAAGCGCTGCAACAGGCGGGGCTGAACGCCGGCGACCTGGACTTTGTGATTCCGCATCAGGCGAATATCCGCATCATTGAGGCGATCGCAAAACGCTTCAAGGTGCCCGAAGGAAAGATCATTATCAACGTGGAACGTTTCGGCAACACCTCCGCCGCCTCCATCCCTATCGCTCTGGATGAAGCGATACAAAACGGAACCATCAAAAAGGGAGATGTGGTAGGTTTCACCACCTTCGGTGCAGGTCTCACCTGGGCCGCTTCCATCATCCG
>JAWOFA010000006.1:0-16187 GCA_046482505.1 Desulfuromonadaceae bacterium
CACGAATTCCTCCCCCACGAAGACAAGGAACTTGAGGCCATTGCAAAGGCTACCGATGTAAGTGTGGATCAGCTTAGAGCGAAGATGGACTCCCTGCACGAGTTCAACCCCATGCTCGGGCACCGTGGGTGTCGTCTGGGGATCACCTTCCCTGAGGTGTACGAGATGCAGGTGCGCGCGATTATGGAAGCAGCGTGCGAGCTCGTAGTGAATGAAGGCTACACTATCGTGCCTGAAATCATGATCCCTCTGGTTGCAGAAGAAAAAGAACTTGAAATCCTGCGCCTTGATGCCGAGGGTGTAGCAGACGCGGTAATTGAGCAATATAACGCCAAGGTGGAATACCTTGTGGGCACCATGATCGAGCTCCCGCGTGCGGCTCTCACTGCAGATAAGATCGCACGACAGGCGCAGTTCTTCTCCTTCGGCACCAACGATCTGACCCAGACCACCTACGGTCTGTCGCGCGATGACGCGGGCAAATTCCTCCCCTACTATGTCGAGCGTGAGATCTTCCCTGAAGATCCATTTGTAGCGCTGGATCAGACCGGAGTAGGTCAGCTGGTGGAGATGGGATGTGCCAAAGGGCGTCAGACCCGCCCCGATATCAAGCTGGGGATCTGTGGTGAGCACGGGGGAGAACCTTCCAGTGTAATCTTCTGCCACAAGATCGGGCTCGACTATGTGTCATGCTCTCCTTTCCGTGTACCTATAGCGCGCCTCGCTGCGGCACATGCCACCCTGATGGAAGAACTTGAGGGTTGATTGATTCACATAGATTGAATCTACTTTGAATCAAAGCCCATCCGGAAGCCATTACTTGTCCCGGGTGGGCTTTTTGTTTGGCATAAGTTGTGAGCGACAAAATGGAAGCAGAAAAAAACAGTAGCATCATTGATCAGTATCTATCTAACTCTGAACAAAAGATTTGCCCGCTGTGTCATACCCCTGATGCAGAATTTTTTTATCACGACACCAGACCCAAGAGGCGCGGGTGCCGCTCGCTACGCAAAAAGAATCCGCGCGAGTACCGGCGCTGCCTTAACTGCGATCTGGTGTATGTGCCCCCTGCATATCTCCCCGACGCTGCCACCGAAAAGCGCATCTACGATGAGCATCGGAACTCTCCTGCAGACCAGGGCTATCGCAGATTTCTGGAGCGTATCTTCAACCCTATCCTCGAACGCCTTCCTCCCGGCGCCGCTGGAATTGATTTCGGCTGTGGCCCCGGTCCTACTCTGTCAGTAATGTTTGCCGAACGCGGTTTTGATATGGAGTTGTATGACCCATACTACGCTTCCGATACCAGGGTGTTGTGCAGGACTTATCCTTTTGTTACCTGTACTGAAGTTATAGAGCACCTCCACAATCCGTACCGCACCCTGGAACAGCTGTGGAGTCTGGTTGCGCCTGGAGGGCTTCTGGGGGTGATGACCTCTCTGCGCCCTGACGCAGAAAACTTTGCCCTGTGGAAGTACAAAAATGATCCCACCCATGTGTGCTTCTATTCAGCCCATACCATGAAATGGCTTGCACGCATGTGGAACGCTGAGCTTCAGTATGTCGCACATGATGCCATGATCTTTACGCGCAGTTCCAAAACAGGAGATTCTAATGCCTGAGCAGAAGACTAAACATAAAATTGTAATGCTCGATTCCTGGACGTCCAACAGCGGCGACTTGAGCTGGGAATCATTCGAAAAGTTGGGCACCTTTGTTCACTACCCCCGGACAAAAGAAGAACAGGTTCTGGAGCGCTGTCGTGGTGCTGACATCGTGTTGACCAATAAGGTTGTTCTCAGTTCAGAAACAATGGCTCAGTTGCCTGAGCTTAAATACATTGGGGTTATGGCAACGGGTTACAATGTGGTTGATCTTGATGCGGCCCACCGACACGGGGTAGTGGTTACCAATGTGCCTGCATACAGCACCAACTCAGTGGCGCAGATGGTTTTTGCCCTTCTTTTACATCATGCACAGCACGTAGCGCTTTACGATCAGAAGGTTCATGCCGGTGATTGGAGCGCGTGCGAGGATTTCAGCTTTCGTGATGCACCTTTGCTCGAGTTGACGGGAAAGGCTATGGGGATTGTTGGTTTCGGCAATATCGGCAGGAAAGTGGCCGCAATCGGGAAACAGTTCGGACTTCGCATATTGGTTTATACGCGCAATCCCGGGGCATATCTGGAGTTGAACCATGTTGATGGTGTGTATGAGGCGACTGATTTTGAAAGTTTGCTGCGTCGTTCCGATATTGTTACTCTACACTGCCCTCTCAATTCAGAAACGCAAGAGCTGATTAACTCCCGGAGCATCACATTTATGCGCCAGGATGCGGTGCTTATAAACACCGGCCGTGGTGCTCTGCTGGATGAAGATGCAGTTGCGTCAGCTCTGGTACAAAAACGTCTCGGTGCCCTTCTTACCGACGTGCTTAGCACTGAGCCTCCTTCACCGGACAATCCTCTCCTCCAAGCGCCCAATTGCGTAATAACTCCACACATCGGCTGGGCTACCCGTGCGGCACGTCAACGCCTTCTAGATACGGTGAGTGACAATATCAGGGCATATCAGGCGGGGCAATCACAGAATGTGGTGATATGATACAAAGAAAACGCTTTTCATTGATCTGATATGTGTTGCGGAAGAAAGCGGATCTGTGGCAACAAACCCGGGCTTTATATCACCTTATGTTGTGTCTGCAACAATGAAAATGACCCCGATATTACTGGCATTCTATAGAACGTATATGGTAGGTAATGGCCAATTGCGCCCTTGCTGGCCATGATATATGGTTGAACTGAAGTAAATTTAAACTCGGAAAAGGGCACTGGATGCAGGGCTTATCCAGAGTTCAGAGTGGAGAATATAAATGTTTAATTTGTCTGAAAAGGGGCACGGAATTCGAGCCATGTTTGATGATATAGCCCCACGTTACGATTTGCTCAACCGGATTCTCTCTTTCGGAATTGATCGGCGCTGGCGCCGTTATGCAGTGGGGCAACTGGATATCCCTCCGCAGGGCAAGGTGCTGGACATTGCTACCGGGACCGGTGATGTGGCTCTGGAGATTGCTTCGCGTACTCCGGATTCAGTGCAGATTATAGGCGAAGATCTTACCCAGGGGATGTTGATTCACGGACGCAAGAAGATTGCTGCTTCGCCCTATGCCCATCGCATTCATCTGGTCAATGCTCCGTGCGAAGCTATCCCTCATCCAGATAACACTTTTGATGGGGTCACCATTGCCTTTGGGATTCGCAATGTGGTTGAGCGTGAAGCGGGTCTGCGCGAAATGTGTCGTGTGTTGAAGCCCGGTGGCCGTGCTGTAGTGCTCGAATTCTCCCAGCCGAAGAGTCGCGTGTTCGGAGCGGTGTACAATATCTACTTCAACCGCGTTCTCCCTTTTGTGGCGGGGCTTCTGTCAACCCGTTCGGCATATCGCTATCTGCCGGATTCGGTGGCGTCTTTTCCGCCGCGCAAGGAGTTCAAAGCCATGATGGAGGCGGCGGGTTTTGATGCAGTGCGCTATAGTGACCGCACCTTCGGTATTGCAACAGTGTATGTGGGGACATGCCCTAAATGAGAGTAGGGAAAATAGAGCCCTGCCCATGTTATTTATTGTCCCGCATTTTTATCTTCTGATGTTTTCTCTTTTTTGCCCTGGTGGAAAAACACTTTTCCCGGGTCTGTAAGAGTGGTGCCGGGAAGGGTGAAGGCACGTTCCAGGATTCCAAACATCTTATTAGAAACACTCGAGAGGGGCTTCATGCTCACTACCGGCTCGCGTGCGGAGCCGGAGATGTCAAACTCAACCGTGACAAAGGTCTTTTTCTCCCCGGTCAAAAGCCAGCCCGCCACAGGAATTTTCGAGAAGATGCTATCTACCGTACCGAGGGGGTTTAGAGCCATTGCGGCATCAATCTGCATGTGTGGGATGGAGAACTCCCCCGCAAGGGCGAGATTCATCGCCTCTCCGCGAATGAGCAGATTGTTGGAGTTCAGCACTCCATCCTCCATCTTCAGATCAGCGCTGAGGCGTTTGAAGGGCATCCCTTCGCTTGACATGTCCGGCAGTTGCATCTTGAATAACTGCGCCACATTGAGGAGGGAAAAGGCCTTAGATAGAAACTTGAACTGGCGTAACACCCCATCGCGTACATCAATCATGAAATCACCATCGGCATTGGCGCTGAAGTTGTGGCCAATAGGGCCATGGAGGTTAAACTCTCCGTTAAGGGTTCCAGTTATCAAACCCAGATCTTCAAAGAGTTGAGTGTAGACCTTGTCGGCATCAATATCCTCAAGAGCACCGGTGACCTTCAGGTACGGTGCTGCCGTAGTGCTCAACACTATTTTCCCATCTCCTTTTCCGGCATCCGCTTCGAATTCAAGAGGTTCGATTCGCAATTGCTTTTTCTGAATATTTATCCTTCCCTCCGCGTTCTGAAACGCAAATCCGGAAAATATCCCCCTTTCTACCTTCGCATCGATAAATAGGGCTTCATCTGCAGGCAGGGTGGCGGGGATTTTGTGCCCTGAACTTTGCCCGGAGGAATCTTTGCCTTTAACATCTTTCCTGTCCTTTTGCCACAAGGCAATTATCTCATCAATGTCGGCATAGGTGGCATGGATGTCGAGGTCCAGATCCGGAGGGGAGAATCCCAGGGTGCCCTGAACTTCTGCATGGGTGCCTTGCTCCAGATCGACACGCGCAGAAACAAAATCGATCCCCTTGGCGTGGATGCGGAGATGGCCCTCCAGGTTATGCAGCAGGGCTGTTCTGGAATTGAAGATGAGGTCGTTGGCAATTATATCGTCGCCTCTGGCATGAATCTCCGCTACCGGTTGGCGCAGATCGGCAATAGAGGCAGATGCACGCATGAGAGATGCATCCTCCCCGAGCTGCAAACTCAGCTTCGGTGCATTTATCCCCAGGCCGTCAATATTAACCTGCCCGTTAACATGGTGTATGCGCCCAAGGAGCAGTGCTGGATAGATAGAACAGTTGTGCAGGGTCATAGTTCCGCTGCCGCTCCAGCTTGATTCTTGATATTTCAGGGAGTAGTTAAGGTCTACCTTGCCGCCTAACTCCATAAAGTCAAGGATCGGAATACGTGTACGCAGGGAATTCAGATCAAATCGGTTGAGTTCGAGGTTAATCCTTAAGTCAGAACCCGTGTCGGCCTTGGCACTGAGATTAGCATCTATCTCCGGCGTTTTTAATGTGGCATCGGCTAGCTCCCATCCCTGGGAGCGCGGAAGGAATTTAAAACGCAACTGCGCCGGGCTCTCTGGTTTTTTTATGTCAATTCCAGCCCCTTTAACTGAGCTCTGGCTAAGGTCCATGCTGGCGGAAAAGGATTCATCATGCGCATTCCACTCTCCCTGCAGATTCAAAGCAGCGTTGGCGTTAAATGACTCACCATTCCACTCCAGGGTTGAACTTTTGGCTTCTACAGTATTCCCGGTTTGATCCAGGTTGATCTTGGGGGTATTGCTTTGGTCTTCAGCGTATTCAGTTGGGATCAGGGCGGGCAACTCAATTATCCAGCTGCTTGATTTGATCTTCGTTGTCACAGGCGGGTTTAGCGAACCGGAATAGTGGAGCTCTTCACAGGTGATCTGCCCCCCGTGCAGGCGTTCTTCCCATGCAGCAGGGAGATTTTTAAACCAGGGGAGGAGTTGGGCATAGCTTATGGGGGTACTGCTAAAGGTGATGTCAGCGTATTGTTCTTGAGGTGTCAGACGGATATCGCCACGGGCCTTGGCGAGTGCACTTTCAAGATCCATTGAGGATATCTTCAGCCCGTTATCTGTCCTATAGGTAAGTTCTCCGGTAAATTCAGTCTCTCCGGGCTGGGCAGCAGAACCGTTGTAATTTATTTGGAGCGGATCTGTTCGTCCGTTAAGCGAGGTGCTCCGGATGTTGCCCGCGAAGTTCAGCCCTTGTGCAAGACTTCCTTTCAGGGAGGCATCCAACTCAACTATGCCCTGCAGCTCGATTTCGCCCCAGGAGGCGGGCAGGTATTTGTTTGCTTCTGCCGCATTAATGGAGCGCAGGTTTATCGAGGTATCGGTTTTGATGTGGGTAAAGGGAAGAGAGCGTTCTGCAGATGGAGCACTGAGGCGCGTTTTCATATGGATCCGCATAGGTTCATCCTGCACAGAGGTGCGCATCCCACCTGAAAGGTCTGCAAGCAGTGGAGTGCCGATCCCTTCCTGAGACAAGCTCAGATTGGCATGACTGAATTTCAGGGGTGCATGCTCTCCAGGATATATTTCAATACTCGCATCGCTACACACAATCCGGCGCCAGGTTGAAAGGACGAACGAGAGAGTGTCGGTGTTAATCTCCCAGTCTTTTCCCGGCGGGGTGAAAGAAGTTTCATCAGCAGCGCTACTGCGCGTATCCGGGTTTGGAGTAAGATGCCATACAATCTTTGGGTTGCGCAGTTCGGCTTCGGTAGAGACAATCTCTCCCTGCAACAGGGAAAGGAGTTCAAGTCTGATGTGAACGCGCGGAGCTTCCAGGTCAAAATCGCCGGATTCGGAGCGCGCGTGGATATCGAGCATGTCGAAGGTCAGCCCCTGGTGAAATCCCACACTGGTTTTCGCTATAGTGATGTCAATATTACTGTGCTGGCGCAACTCCTCGGTAAGGTAGTTTACAATCTGATTGCGATTATGGTGTAGCAGATACACCCCTGCAGCACTGCTCAAAGAAGCTAAAAGAAGAATAATGCCAAATATTTTAAGGATACGCTGCCACATACAGAGCCCTGGTGGAATTAAAAATTTTGAAGCGGTGAAAGGTCCCGATCCTTCTGCTGGCAGAAGTGAGTCGAGCTCTATAGCCTGCTTATCTACAGAGCTTTTTAGTTAATTTACAAGGGTAGCCTCCCTTGCTAGTATGCGCCGGTAACTTTAGCGAATTGTTTATCTACAAGATATAGCAGAATTGGCATGTGAATGAAAATACGGCGTCTCGAAATAATAGGATTTAAATCATTCGTAGAGCGAACGGTGTTTACGTTTGACGCTGGTATCAGTGCGATTCTGGGGCCTAACGGATGTGGTAAAAGTAATGTGGTTGATGCGGTGCGCTGGGTAATGGGCGAGCAAAGCGCCTCCAACTTGCGCGGGCAGGCCATGGGGGATGTTATCTTTGCTGGGAGTGATACACGACGTGCCCATGGTATGGCTGAAGTAAGCCTGGTTTTTGATAACAGCGGCACCCTCGAACATCCTCCTGTTACACATGCGTTGGTAAAAGAATATGCTGAAATTATGGTGACACGACGCCTGTATCGCAGTGGCGAGAGTGAATATTTGCTCAACAAGACCCCTTGTCGTCTGAAGGATATCACCGAGCTCTTTCTCGACACCGGGGTTGGGGCTCGTGCCTACTCCATCATTGAACAGGGCAAAGTAGCGAGCGTACTCCAGGCACGTCCGGAAGAGCGCAGAGTGTTGATCGAAGAAGCAGCCGGGATAAGCAAATACAAGGCACGCAGAAAAACGGCTTTGCGTAAGATCGAAGGGGCCCAGCACAATCTTGAGCGGGTTGACGATATTGTTTCCGAGGTGGGGGAGCGTCTTAACGGTCTTGAACGCCAGGCTCGCGAAGCACGCGAATTTCGCGAATTGCGTCAGCAGATGCGCGAGCTGGATATCGGTTTGGGCTTAAGGCGATTGAATGAATTGCAGCAGCGCCACACATCTCTACAGCAGGCGCAGGGTGAGGCCCGGGCGCGACTGCAGCAGTGTGAAACCGACATGCATCAGGGCGGGCTTGATATGGAACGCTGTAGAATTGCGCGTGATGAGGCCGATAGCGCCCTCGCACAGAAAAAAAAGCAGTTGTTTGCGTGGCGCAGTGACCTGCAGGAGTGCGAGAACGCCTCGACGTTGGCACGTCAGCAGCGGGAAAACCATGCGCGCCAGAAGCAGGAGGGCAGCACCGAAATCGTCCAGATTGACACCCAACTTCAGGAAAACATCCAGCGCCTGGACACCCTCCAGCAGCATCGTGACCTGCGCGAACACAAGATAAAACAGATGGAGCATGCCGCGATGGCGGAACGCCGCGGGCTTGATGCGGAAATTGCGGCAGAACATGCGTTGCGCCGCGAACTCGATAGCGCGCGGGCTACCTTGAAAAAGACTGAGTCGCAGCGCGAGGGGCTTAGGAAGAATCTGCAGGATGCTCAGCGTGAGCAGGCAGTGTTGGATGAGCGTCAGGCGCTTTTTTCACACGAGAGTGCGCGCAGCGCCGAAGCCCTTAAGTGTGCACAAGGTGAAAAGCAAGAACACCATGAGCAACTATCGAAGTGTGCAGCTCAGGTAGAGAAGGCACAGCTGGAACTGCAGCAGTTTCACGAGGCGCTGCAGCAGAAAAAAGACGAACTGAAATCTGTGCGTTTGCGTTGCGAAAATACACGTCAGGAATACCAGCAGGCTAATTCACGCCTTGAGTCTCTGCGCGAACTGGTGGAGAGTCGCGCCGATGTGGAAACCCCGGTGCAGGACGTTTTGCAGGATAGTGTACTGGGTCCAGGTTTCGAAGGGATTCTGGTTGACGGAATTAAGGTAAAACCGGAACACGAGGTTGCAGTAGCTGCGGTTCTGGAGGAGCGGCTCGAAGCACTGCGCTTTGCGCCCGGAGTTGATGTTGCTGCGGTCCTGGCTAGGTTGCGCAACTTCCGGGGACGCCACGTGTGCCAGCTTGATGCCCTTGGGCACGAGAATGAATGGGATGCAGGGGTTGCCATGGCACAGGTAGTTGAAGTGCCTCCCGGATTGCAGGGGGTTATGGACGGGGCGTATCTCGTGGAAGACATTACTACATATATAGCGCAACCCCTTCCCATGGGGATAATATTGGTTACGCAAGCAGGTGAAGTACTTACATGGCAAGGCAGGGTATCTCTGGGGCATAAAAAAGGCCCTGGTACAACATTACTGCAGAACCGCCGCCGCATCGCCGAGCTTGAGCATATGTCGGGCAAACTTCAAAATCAGGTAGATGCGGAAGATACAAAGTTTGAGCATGCACATAACCTCTATGTAAAGGCAGATGAGTCACTTGCTGAACAGCAACTGGAGTGTGAGCGTCTGCACCTGCATCAACGGGAAGCACAGCATAATTTTGACAGACTTAAGCAACAGTGCGAGGCGCTCGAGATGGAGCGCCTTAAGCATGAAGATCACCAACTGCAAAGTACACAAAGGCTTGAATCTTTGCAGTGTGAACTGGCTTTGCTGGAGGAGCAGGAACACACCCTTACTCGGGAAGTTGAAGCAACCAGGAAACAGGTGGAACAAATAGAGCAGAAGTGGGAACAGGCACGTTTAGATCTGCAGGTACAGCAACAGAGGAGTGCTGAACAGCGCAGTGCCAATGCTGTAGCGGCAGAACAGTTCAAGACTCTTAGTAACGATATCAAGCACGCAGAGCAGGATATTGCTCGCGAGAAAGACCGTTTGAGGTTATTGCGTCAGCGTCAGGAAGAGCTCGATACAGAGATCAGCGCACTGGAACGGCATGAGAAAGAGTTGCATGCCAGGACAGATGTGCTGCTGGAGAAATTGCGTGCCAGCAAAAAATCGGTAGCACGGGCTCAGGAGGAACTCGATGGACGGAGCGAACGTCTGCGCCACGCTGAACAGCGTGAACGCGAGCAGCGCACAGCTCTATACCAGGCGCGCCAAAAGTTAGACAGCACTACCCTCGAACTGGAGCACAACTCCGAAGACGTAGCTCGGCAACAGCAATGGCTCGAACAGACCTATGCCGTTAAGCCTGAAGGTTACGGCGCGCAGAACAAACCTCTGCCGGATGATGCTCAGCGGCGCTTGAAGCGCTTTCAGCGACGCATAGAGAATTTCGGCGAAGTGAACCTCCTTGCGGTTGATGAATACGATGCCCTGAGTGCGCGGCATACATTTCTCCTGGAACAGCAGGAAGACCTGCTCCAGTCTATCGCCGATCTGCGCAAGGCGATAGCGCAGATCAACCGCAAGTCGCGTAGCCGTTTCAAGAAAACATTTTCCCGGGTTAATGAGCAGTTTATGTATGTGTTCCCGCGTTTGTTTTCCGGAGGCAACGCCAGACTTGTCTTAACCGAGCCAGAGGATATGCTCGCTACAGGTATCGATATCGAAGCGCGTCCTCCGGGAAAGAAACTGCAGAATATCAACCTGCTCTCCGGTGGAGAGAAGGCCTTGACCGCAGTGGCCCTTATCTTTGCAATTTTTCAGATTAAGCCATCTCCTTTCTGTATCCTGGATGAGGTTGACGCCCCTCTGGATCATGCCAATATCGGGCGCTTCAATGCCATGGTAAGGGAAATGGCGACAACTTCGCAGTTTGTCATCATAACCCATAACACCAGAACCATGGAGATTGCCGACACCCTCTACGGAGTAACCATGGAGGATCCGGGGGTATCGCGTCTGGTATCGGTTGATATGAGTACTTATGCTGCTGTCGAGAAACGTGGTTGAGGTTCAGTCTTTACTATGTAGCGGTTTGCAGCACAGATATGTAGGGATGTAATGGTATTTGAGGATATTTTGGCTCCCTTGATGGAAGCGCAATATGGATTTCAGGGTATAGTTCTGGCAGACGCTGAAGGTGAAATGGTTGCGAAAGCAGGATTGGAGTCCGGCGATGCCGATGCCGCAGCTCTGTTTGGTGCCCATCAGGGGGTGATTCTGATGCAAATGAAAGCTGCAGGTTTGGATATGTATAGTGGTGGAATACAGGAATTACGTATCCGCTGCGAGTACGAAGAGTGGTTTGTATTTCCGGTAACAACGGAGTATTATCTTGCCCTTGCTGGATCTCACGGGGTGTGCATAGGACGCGCGCGTTTTAAGATACGCCAATGTATCCTGCAGCTGAAGAGGGAAATCAACGCTTGAAACCGAGTCACACACGTTTGACAGCGCTTGACGCTGCATAAATCGATGGGAAGAAAGCATTATGGATGTCAATCAGGTACTGGATTCGCTTAAAAATTTTGTGCAGGGTTCTGCCGCCCAGGTAATGATATGGTGGCAGAGCTTTATCGTGTGGCTGGCGCAGCAATTTGCCACTTTTGCAACGCTGTTGGAGAGGTGGGGGGTTCCAGCTGAAAATAGTCTCGCAAGCGCTTATCTCATTGCGTATGTGTTGTTGGGGCTGCTGTTTGTCCTGTGCGTATGGCGTCTGGTGTCGATCCGGCGTAAGCGACACAGATATAATGCTGCAATACGGCATAAGGGAGCAGCAAGCACACTGGAAGATCGCCCATGTACTGGATTGAAGTCGGAAACCCCTGCGCAGCAACAGCCTGAATCCGAGGCAGGTATTGATGAATCAAGCGAGGGGGCCGTCCCAAGGGCCGAGGAAGAGCAGACTCTATCGGTGTACGAGCGGATGCGAAATGGTCTCGCCAAGACCCACAGGTCTCTCTTTGGTAAATTGGACGCCATTCTCTGTGCCGGAACCAAGGTGGATTCCGATACCATCGAAGAGATTGAGGAGGTGCTTGTAAGTGCCGATTTCGGAGTTAAGACCACGCAAAAGCTGGTGACTGCGCTGCAGGAACGTCTGAACCGTGGTGAGTTACAGCAACCTGAACAAATACGCAAGGCGCTCCGGGAAGAGATCCTGACCGTCCTTTCACATCAGGTTCACATTCTGGATATCGATGCGCACCAACCACATACTATAATGGTTGTAGGTGTAAACGGAGTAGGAAAGACCACAACCATCGGCAAGCTTGCACATCGGTATAAGCAGGTGGGTAAGCGTGTTCTGCTGGGGGCTGGTGATACCTTTAGGGCGGCCGCAGCGGATCAGCTGGTTGCATGGGGAGAGCGCGCCGATGTTCCTGTTGTACGTCACTCCGAGGGAGCGGATCCCGCTGCTGTTGCATTTGATGCTGCCAAGGCCGCTGTAGCGCGCGAGGCCGATGTGCTGATTGTAGATACCGCCGGGCGCCTGCACACCAAGGTTAATCTTATGGAGGAGATGAAAAAAATCCGTCGCGTTTTGGAGCGTGAAATTGCTGAGGCACCGCATGAAACCCTGCTGGTGCTGGATGCTACTACGGGGCATAATGCACTGGTGCAGGCGCGCCTGTTTCAGGAAGCTGTTGCAATTGACGGTATTATCCTGACCAAGCTTGATGGCACTGCACGTGGCGGGATGGCTGTTGCCATTGCTGCCGAATTGCAGGTGCCGGTGCGCTATATCGGTGTGGGCGAAGGGTTGGAGGATTTGCGTCCATTTGACCCGGAGATGTTTGTTGACGCACTGTTCGAAAACCATTAAGTTTCTTGACATTTATCCGGGCATTACTTAACCTGTTGAGACGAAGAGAAATCGCTTATGAATCTGGAAAATCTGGTTCGTTTAGAAGAAAAAATAGAGCAGCTGGCAGAGCGCCAAAAGCAATTGCAGGAAGAAAATCGCAAGCTTGTTGCGCAGAATGAAGACCTGGAACAGCAACGTGATTTCGTTGCGCAGGAATTGGATCGTCTTATCGACAAGCTGGCTTTTCTTGATCAGGAGTCTGATTGAAGCAACGGGTAGAGGTAAATATACGCGGGCATGAATACGTCATTCGCAGTAGCCGCAGTGAGGCTGAGATTCAGCGTGTTGCTGCGTTTGTGGATGAGAAGATCAATGGCGTGATAACCTCCGGTGCTACAGTGGACAGCCTGCATGCGACTGTCTTGGCCTTTATGAATGTTGCAGGGCTTTATCTGGATCTACAGGAAAAGGTGGAGCAGGGTGAAGATGCATCAGAGCGCATAAAGGCACTGAATCAGAAACTCGAGGATGCCCTGAAATAACGATATTTCCGGGGTTCTTTAGTCCAGGCCATGATTCCTCTTCGATCGCAACAGATCGGGGTGTGATGGAGTGCAGATACAGCGGAGCCGATGTATAAATATTCTGCTCCAGGTGTTTGATTCAATACACGCAAGTGCCCGGACAAATATAGATAATGTTCAAGTTTTGTCTGGTGTGGGTTTATATAGGGTTGGTGTATATCGTCGTTTTCCAGCATTGCCAGGCATGGGTTTAATATATAGCAGGGGGCTTTTCCCCCGCAAAAAATGCCGGCAGATCGGTAGAGACTTGACGTGCAATACTTAGTAGATTGTTTGTCCACTTAACTGACCTGAAAGTAACCCCCCTAAACGCCACTTTCCTGTGGCTGTTTTCCTTACTCCCCCTGTTATAAGTACTGTATGTGAACTTTTTAGCACAAGTGCCTGCGTATGACCGTAGCTTTGCTGCGTTTTCCGTAGAGCCATACGAGGCGTGAAAATGCCCCCTGTTGTGAGCAGAATTGATGCCGGAATCGACTGAAATGCGCACAACAAAAGCGAATCTTAGGCAGCACCACCTCAGACAGCGTAAACGCATGGTGAGTAGTCAAGTGCGGGATTTGAGCTGGCAGGTGCAGAGAAGGGTGCTTGATTTATCCCTTTTCGCTAAGGCGCATACAGTTGGATTGTATGCCCCATTGGGTAACGAAGTAGATACACAGCTGTTGTGCAAAGAAGCTAATGAACATGGTACGGTGATAGCTTATCCCGGTGTGGTACAGCAAAATATGGAATTCGTGCGCTACGCGGAGGACTGCGCCTGGGTGCCCGGGGCCTTTGGCATATTGGAGCCCCAGCTTGAGACACCGGGATATTCCGAATGTGTCATCGAGCCCGAGAAGTTTGACATAATAATCGTTCCCGGCGTCGCATTTGACCGTTTCGGCAATCGACTCGGCTATGGTAAAGGGTTTTATGACCGATATCTGCCTCAGTGCAGGGCACAGTGTGTCTTTATCGGTTTGGCATATGATTTTCAATTAGAAGACAGACTTCCGTGTGAACGCCATGATGTCTACCTCGACTATGTCATCACCAATAAAGAAACCGTTGAGTGTGAGGCGATGAGAGAGCTGATTGGATTTAACACGGGTTGAACTCTTCAACACATTAGCGCATCGGCGCTGGAGGTTATACAGCTATGGATGGAGGATTGGTATTTTTCCTGTTTATCCTGGCGTTGGCGGGAGGCGGCTTTGCCGGCTCGCTCATTCGCCAGCGCATGGATGAAACACGTACTGGCAGCGCGGAGCAACACGCACGCCAAATTATCAGTGATGCAAAAAAAGAGGCTTCTACTCTGCGTAAAGAGGCAGAGCTGCAAGCCAAGGATACCGTGTTTGAGGCCAAGTCCGCATGGGAGACTGAAGCGCGCGACCTTAGACGTGAGCTGCAGTCCCAGGAGAAGCGCCTGAACCAGCGAGAGGAGAATCTGGATCGGAAGGACCTGGCTCTGGAAGAGCGTGATCGAGATCTGCAGAAGCGTGAACGCGACCTCGCATCGCAGGAAGGGCGCGTACGCAAGATGGAGACGGATGCAGCCGAACTGCTTGAACAGCGTCGCGAAGTGTTGGAAGAGGCTGCATCTCTTTCATCGGAAGAGGCGAAAAAACAGCTTATTCAGGGTCTCGAAAGCCAGGCACGCCACGATGCTGCCAGGAAGGTAAAACAGATTGAAGAAGAAGCGCGCGAACAGGCGGATAAAAAGGCGAAGGAGATACTCTCTCTCGCTATTCAGCGCTATGCGGGTGACTATGTAGCAGAAAAAACCGTAAGTGTTGTCGCTCTCCCTTCAGATGAAATGAAGGGGCGGATTATCGGACGTGAGGGGCGCAATATTCGCGCCATTGAAGCAGCGGCTGGCATAGATCTGATCATCGATGATACTCCAGAAGCGGTCATCATTTCCGGGTTTAACCCTGTCCGGCGAGAAATAGCGCGCATAGCTCTAGAAAAGCTTGTAGCTGACGGGCGTGTGCATCCGGCCAGAATTGAAGAGGTGGTGAGCAAGGCGGAGGAGGATGTACGCCAATCCATACGCGAAGCAGGTGAACAGGCCACCTTTGATGTTGGAGTACATGGTATCCACCAGGAGGTGGTCAAGCTCCTGGGTCAACTTAAATATCGCACGTCTTACGGGCAGAATATCCTTAAGCACTCCCTCGAGGTTGCTTTCCTTTGCGGTGTCATGGCTGCCGAGATCGGAATTAATATAAAGCAGGCCAAGCGCGCCGGACTGTTGCACGATCTGGGCAAGGCGGTAGATCACGAAGTTGAGGGTTCGCACGCAAAAATCGGTGCCGATCTGGCGCGCAAATACGGCGAATCCGATGAAATTGTCCACGCTATTGCTGCTCACCACGAGGAGGAGAAGCCTTCGACGGTTCTTGCCGTATTAGTGCAGGCTGCTGATGCACTCTCTGGCGCACGCCCCGGTGCAAGGCGTGAAATGCTCGAAATGTATGTAAAGCGTCTCGAGGATCTGGAACGTATCGGCACCTCTTTTGAGGGTGTTGAGAGTTGTTACGCTATTCAGGCCGGTCGCGAGATCCGCGTTATGGTTTCAAGCTCCAAAGTAACCGATGATCATGCCTATGTTATAGCGCGCGATATTGCACATAAAATAGAAGACGAGATGACGTACCCAGGACAGATCAAGGTCAACGTTATCCGCGAAACCCGGGCGATTGGCTATGCGAAATAGAGTTTTTCCCTGCATTGATTGGAGAGGTAAGTGAATCTTCTGTTTATAGGTGACGTTGTGGGACGTGCCGGGCGCAATATGCTTTCCAATCATCTGGAGAGACTGGTAGATACCTATAATGTTGATTTTGTGGTGGTTAACGGAGAAAATGCAGCGGGTGGATTCGGTTTAACCGATGATGTGGTGCGCTCCTTCCGTAAATTAGGGGTTCATGTCATCACGTCAGGTAATCATATATGGGACAAAAAAGAGTTCTACCCTTCCCTGAATAGATTTGAAGACGTGTTGCGCCCCGGGAACTATCCGCCGGGAGCTCCAGGACGCGGATTCGGAGTGTATGAAACCAATATTGGCACTCGGGTCGGAGTTGTTAACTTGCAGGGGCGCGTATTTATGGGGGAACTGGATTGCCCATTCCGTACAGCGGATGTCTTTTTGGAGCAGTTGGCTTCGGAGACAGATGTGATTTTTGTAGACTTCCACGCCGAGGCTACCAGTGAAAAGATGGCTTTGGCCCACTATCTCGACGGCCGGGTAGCTGCAGTGATTGGCACCCATACCCACGTACCTACTGCCGATGAACATATCCTCA
>JAWOFA010000054.1:0-4212 GCA_046482505.1 Desulfuromonadaceae bacterium
CACTAGGTCGGACCCTTGACTTCAGGCTGGAATCCTTGGGCCTTGAACCCCTTACGCCTTCTCCCACTTAAATAATGAGATGTTGCGCTTGCTTGAGTCGAAGTGGATACCGATTAGGTAGATGTCCTTACCCGCATCCAGGTATTTCAGGTGGTACTCCTTATGTTTTATCTGCTCAAGGGCATTGGCGCTGTCATCTACCTTGAATTCCAGGATGTAGATGGTGTTGTCCATCCTTACACTTAAATCAATGCGGCCTGTGCTGGTTACATCTTCAGCCGTTAGATCGAGCCCAAGGCTGGCAAAGAAAGCGTAGATCACACTGGCATAGAAACCTTCGTAGGCGCTTATAGTATTTTTGGTGTAGTTGGTATGAGGAATGGAGGCGAACAATGCAGTGAGGGTTTGCTCTAAAGCATCCGGATCCGCAGCGCTCAAATCCTTGAACAACCGGGTTTGCAGCTGAGCTTTTTCAGTACCCGGGGTAGTGAGTTGACCTAAGATGAAGTCATTGAAGGAAAACCTGGTTTCCAGATTGGGGAAGCTCAGCACATACATGGTCATAGCACCAACCATTTCCATGCTTTCAATGGTGAGGTATCCGGACTGAAACAGGATAGGCTCCAGTGCGATATTATCTACGTCGTAGCTGTCGATAAGAGAGTCGGATACACGCAGGTTATCCAGCTGCGGGATGTAGTAATTGTTCTTCTCAATGAGCTTTGTCAGAAATGTCGGGGTCCCGGTTGCGAACCAGTAGTTTTTAAAAACATGCTTATTTTTTATAAACAGCAGGATATCGAACGGATTGTATACCTTGTCCCCTAAAAAGTTATACCCGTTATACCAATCTCGCACCTTGTCCATATCCACCCCGGCCAAGTGCTCAGAAAAGTTGGTTTCAAGATCGTCCTGTGTATAACCACAGATGGTGGCAAAGTCCGGATTCAAGGTAATATCTTCAAGATTGTTGAGTCCGCTGAATACTGAGACCTTGCTGAACTTGCTAACACCGGTGAGGAATGCGAATTTAATGTATTCATCGTAGTTCTTAATGGTGGTGTACAGATCCCTAAGAACTTCGCGACCCTGCTTAGCGACTTCCAGCTGATCCAGATTATCCACAATGAGCTTGTCGTACTCATCTACTAGAATGACTACTTTCTGGCCGTACTTATGATACGCCTTGCGGATCATCTCTTCGAGACATACACCGCCTGATTCAGGGTACTCGCATTGAATTCCGAGGTTCTCCTGATTGTGCTTCATGATACCGCCCACCATGCGGTGCATGCCATCAAGATTCCGTGCCACTCCACCGAAGCTGATCTTTATCACTGGATATGTGGTATCCCAGTCCCACTTATCGTAGATGTATAGCCCCTCGAAAAGCTCCTTGCGCCCCTCGAACAGAGCTTGCAGCGTAGATACCAGCATACTCTTACCGAAGCGCCTGGGCCTGGAGAGGAAGTAGTATTCCCCGGTGTCGATCAGGTGCTTTATCTGTTCGGTTTTATCGATATACACATAATCGTCACTGCGTATCTTTTCGAATGTCTGTATCCCGATGGGAAGCTTCTTCAGCTGAGCCATAGCGGTTCTCCTCCGGTGTTACGAATGTAAAGCAATCTTATGCTGTGCAGCTATACTAACCTTAAGAGTCAGAGTCTGCAATGATGTGCATATCGGATATGAAACCGTGTCCGGCTGCAAACAGATGGCATGCGCGAAATTTTACAAAAATGCAACGTCTACAGGCCCTTCAAGCTATGAGACAGTCACTTTATATTTGGTCGCCAAGCGCCATGTATGCTACCTGCGCGGCATCGGTAAGGCGCGGGAGTTGTTTGGCTCTACAGAAAATGCGGCTTCAGCAATAACCCTTTAAATCATCTCGACGTAGAGGGGATTGTAGCGCTCGAATTTTTTCAATTTCTGAATTTTTTTCTCATTCATATTGAGAGCCAAAACAGAACGCACAGTGAAACGATCCGCGAACAATGGTGCAACCTTGTTGAAATTCAGTTTGCGTACATCTGCAGATTCACCGGCTTTAGCCTCGACCAAAATCAGCTCTCCCTGTTTTTCGATTACGAAATCGATCTCGACATCGTTGTGATCCCGGTAGAAAAACAGGTTTTCGCCAACAACGAGGCGTTGGGTTTTTACCAGTTCCATCATGACGAAATTCTCCCATAAACTGCCTTTGTAAGGGCAGTTATGCCATTGGTGTAAATCTGTAATTCCGAGCAGATGACATAATAAACCGTGGTCGCCAAAGTATAGCTTGGGAGATTTAATCAGCCTTTTGCCAATGTTGGAAAAATAGGGCGGGAGAGTGTAAATGAGACCACTGATCTGCAGTGCAGAGAGCCATTTTCTGATGGTTGTGTCAGAAACACCCACATCACCGGCAAGGTTTTTATAGTTGACCAGTTGCCCCACGCGGGTCGCCAGGACACGTAAAAAGCGCCTGAAGTCGATAAGGTTGTTGACTTGAATGATCTCTCTTAAGTCTCTTTCCAGGTACGTCCGGACATAGCTTTCAAAGTAATCGGATATATTCAGGTGAGGATTAGCCCAGACTTCGGGATACCCGCCTTTCCAGAGGAAGTCTTCTATCTGTTCCACTGCGGTTGCCCGGAGTTCAGCAGCACTGACTGTTTCGAGATGGAAAATCTGCAGACGACCGGCAAGGCTTTCACTGACATTTTCCATGAGGGCAAATTGTTGACTCCCGGTCATAATCCACTTGCCATATTCGCCCGGGTTTTCATCAATTATAATTTTCAGCTCTCTGAAGAGCTCTGGAACGTATTGGATCTCATCGAGCACGACCCTGTCGCCAAATTGTTTTAAGAAGAAGTCCGGTCGCTCCCTGGCAGCCTCCACCTGGAGCAAAGAGTCAAAGGTGATATATTCTGCGTCGGGGAAGATTTTTTTCAACAGCGAACTCTTACCGGTTTGTCTGGCTCCGGTTAAAAGAACAGCAGGGCGTGACTTTGCAGCTGCCGAAACTTTCTCATTCATAAATCTGTTTATCCACATGGCTTTCTCCATAGTTTATGATTTTTCTAAGTATGGACTCGGATAAACATAAAGTCAATAAGTGCGAAAGGGAAGATAGTGCCGCTTTTAAGCAACTAAATTCGGTGACAATCTGAAAATCATCAGACGATGACATGCCAATGCAGAGCAGGCACGTAATGATGCTGATCAATACAAGAAGCAGGCAGAGGCTAAAACTAAAACCCGGCGAGCTGCCGAGGATCTGGTGGAAAGGTTAGGATGAACCCCGCATTGACATGGAATCAAAAAGTGATACCATTGCACTATGAACTCAAAGCACCGCAAAACACTTGAAGCAGTTTTCAGCAATCCCGTTAATGGCAATATTGAATGGTCTAAAATCGAGGCCCTTCTAATTGCGGTCGGATGCAACGTTGTTGAAGGGAGCGGATCCAGCGTCCTGTTTGAAAAAGACGGTGCCAGGGAATACTTTCACCGACCCCACCCGGACAAAGCGGCGCTAAGGTACAGGGTGAAAGCTGCAAAGGCGTTTTTAGTTAGAATAGGCTACACGCCCGACGGAAAGGAGTAGTCATGTTAAAACATAGAGGATATTCAGCACGTATTGAATTCGACCAGGAAGATAAAATATTTGTTGGACGCATAATTGGAATTAAGGATGGAGTCAATTTTCACGGTACTACCGTAGAAGAGATAGAAAAAGGGTTTATTGAGTCTGTAGATGACTATTTGGAAATGTGCGAAAGGCTGGGACAGTCACCGGAAAAACCCTACTCCGGGAAAATTTCCCTGCGCATCCCTGCAGATATTCACGCAGCCGTTGCCTGCGCTGCAAAAACAAGTGGCCGCAGTATTAATCAGTGGGTCACGTCTGTTCTGTCTGAATCCGTCAAGCGTTAGCGCACCTGACCCGTCCCGCATTCGTAACCATGTCATTGTCCGCGTGTTCCGCGAACTCCACCTGATTGAACAATGGGCCACCGGCGTGCGCAGCTTATAAATGGCGCCTTTTCGTTCTCCAATCTGGACGATCTCGCCTTGCTTTTTCAGACGCAAAAGAAGCTTATACGCCTGATCCTGAGTAAGATGACGTAGTTCCATAACATCTGCACGTTTAATGCGATGCCTGAGCACAGTAGTCATTTGTAGTCATCCCAAGCAAACAAAAAGGGGTTAGCTGAA
>JAWOFA010000094.1:0-3035 GCA_046482505.1 Desulfuromonadaceae bacterium
AGAAAAACTCCGGAAACAGCGCACTGGTGCCCTCCCTGAACTTGAGCTTATCCTTGAACAGATTGATAGCGGCAGGCAGGCGGGTATCTGCAAGATGGGTGGCAATCCAGTTGAGGGCATTTTCGGAGGTGGTATACAGAGGGGAACACGCCTTGGAACTGCCGGCACCTTTGAGTTCTCCATTCAGGCGCTTTGCTGCCTCTTCGGGATCGATTAGCAGGGTTCCGGACAGGGGCTCCATCCCCAGAGCTTCAGGCGTTGCCACCACCGGAATCTGATGTTCTCTAAGGGTCTGGCGCAGAAAATCGGAAACATAGGGTTTATCGAGTAAAAACATGAATATATCCTTTTACTGTTGTTCTGAGGTGCTATTCGCAGCGGCGCTGGTGCCGGCAAGCCAGCCGGTGGAAAATGCCGCCTGCAGGTTGTAGCCTCCGGTATCCGCCTGGAGGTCGAGAACCTCGCCCGCGAAGTACAGCCCCGGCACCATTCTGGACTCCAAGGTGCGGGGATCCACTTCGCGCACATCCACCCCGCCTGCGGTTACAATCGCCTCCTCTATGGGGCGATGTGCGCTGATCTCCACATTGAAATGCTTGAGCCAGTAGCGCAGTTTCTTGCGCTGCGTTGCGGTTACACTGTGGCCGAGCTGTTCAGGATTAACCCCGGTCTGCTCCAGGCAGACTTTAACCAGTTCCTGCGGCAGGAGCCCGCGCAGGATGCTGTGCAGGGGTTCATGGGTGCGTTTTGCGAAATCACGGATGAGACGCGCATCGAGCTTTTTGTCATCCAGCGCCGGCTTCAGATCGATCTCCAGGCGCACACTCTTCCCTTCGCGCAGGGCATCTACCGCTGCAAGGCTCAAGGTCAGAATCACCGGACCGGACACCCCATCGGAAGTAAAGGTCAACTCCCCGAATGCCTCCGCCTGTTTCTTGCCTGCCACATACAGGCTTACCCCGGCATTGCGCAGGGCCAGGCCATTGAGAGTGGCATTGTCGGTCCCGGAGGTAATCAAGGGAACCAGTGCCGGGCGCGGGGTAATTACATGATGCCCGACCTCTTGGGCCAGGCGATATCCTTCGCCGGTTGAACCCGTGGCGGGATACGAAGAGCCCCCGCACGCAAGTATCACTCGGTTGGCAGGATAATCGACACCGCCACAGCGCACTCCGGCAATGCGTCCATCCTGTAGCAGCAACGCATCCACCCCGGTGGCGGTCCGAATATCCGCGCCGGATTTTTGCGCCCAGCGCCGCAGGGCCCGTACCACATCCATGGCCTTGCCGCTGGTTGGGAACACGCGTCCACCGCGCTCCGTGGTAACCCCGACTCCGGCATGCTGCAGCAGGCTTAAAATCTCCGGGCTGAAAAAGCGGTGAAACGCCTGACGCAGAAAGCGCCCGTTGGTGCCGAAATGGGAAATAAACTCCGGGATCTGCGCCACGTTGGTCAGATTACAGCGCCCTTTGCCACTTATGCCGAGTTTCAGCAGGGTACGCGGCATCTTTTCCAGCACCAGCACTTCGGCACCATCTGCGGCAAGGGTCCCAGCAGCGACAATTCCCGCCGCGCCGCCACCGACAACAATAACCCTGCTCTTCGCACTACTATCCAAAACTCCATCCTTTATCTTGTATACAGCGCACTTGTTATGTGTGCGTGCAAATATTTGACAATGCGGCTTTGCATAACCTAGTATGAGAAATTAACCGCTTTCTATGAGAGGTAAGCTTCTAAAGTAACGTTAAAGCATGACGTGGATGCGCTGAAGAGTAAGAGCTTCTGCGCACGCCGCCTTAGCACCTTGCAGGTGCGACAAACAGAGTAGATTATACGTAGCTCCCCCGTGCATGTACAGGCACGATAACGGGAGGAGAGATATTTTTCCTTTAGCCGCAGTGCTGCATGATCGGGACAGGATCTGCACACATAAAGTTCCTACAACTGTGCTGCATACAGTATTCCTGTATTCCTGCAGTATTAACCCCATTACAGAATAGATTCGTATGCCCAGAAAACTACATGTAATCATATCCGGCGATGAAGGACGCAGCCGAGCTGTTTCACTAAAAGTGTCCAGCTTGCGCACTTGCGTTGTCTTTGCGGGTATCCTCCTTGCGTTTCTGAGTGTAAGCGCCGGATTCGGCATCCACAGTATGATTGAGAGTAAACAGTTACACCAGAATCTGCATAATACCAAAGTCGAACTTGCCTCGGTGCAGGAACGCGAGCGTCTCATGACCCACGAAATTCAAACGTTGAGACAGGAAAAAGCCGAGCTGTTTCGCCACGAAGTGGCAGCATTACGGGAACGAAGTGAAAAGATAGAAGAGATCCTGACCCAGGTGGGGATTGAAATTCCCGCCACGGCCGGTACTGCAAACTCCAGAGAAGATCAACGTCAGAATCAGGGGGGACCATATTACCCCATCCCTATGGATGAGCCGGAACCTCTGGTAGATTACGCCAATCAGATGATCGATATGGCCAACAGTATCCCTCTGGGAGAACCTGCCAGCGGCTGGATCTCCTCGGGCTACGGCACACGAAGAGACCCTTTCAATGGCAGACGCGCATTTCACTATGGCATCGATATATCCAATATGATTGGCACGTCCATTCACGCCACCGCTGCAGGGAACGTGGTATTTGCCGGGAGAAACGGTGGTTACGGTAAAATGGTAAAAATTGAACATTCAGATAATTACCTCAGCATTTATGGACATTTGAGGCATCTACAAGTAAAACCCGGAGATAAAGTGGTACGTGGTGACAGCATCGGCACTATGGGTAACAGCGGGCGTTCGAGTGGCTCTCATCTACACTACGAAGTACGTCATAAAGATAAGCCCCTAAATCCGTATCCATTGATATACCTGAGCAAAAAATAAACCCTGGAGAACCAATTTTATGTTCGGTAAAAAAGCAGATCAATCCAGAGCTCCCGGCGGAGCACCTATCTCAACCATTCTGGGGGAAAAAACCCGCATGCAGGGAGAGCTGGAATTCAGCGGAAGTATGCGAATCGATGG
>JAWOFA010000021.1:0-5561 GCA_046482505.1 Desulfuromonadaceae bacterium
AGAACAGCGGAGTAGCTGAATAACCGGAGGTACAATAAACTGTGGCTTTTTTATCCTCAGAAAAGCTTGTTTTTGCTTTAAACAGTTCCAGAATTTCTTCAGCAGACTTAAACTTTCCGTCTTCATCAAATAGACTGCTCCAACTCAGGAACTCGCCACCTTCAGGATGACCTTCAAATACAACAGTACTACCATCAAGTGCAACGAGCCCCGGAGTAGTTTTTGTTCCCATATAAGAAGATTCTGAACCACCACCCCTAGCATCAAAAACCATATTTTCGGTAGAACCAGGCAAGTCCTTGACGATCTCAATCATTTCACCCACTGAAGCGCGCAGGTCGCCATTCAAATCGTTCAGATTACGAACACTGAAGGTGGTTGGATCTGGAGTCGGAGCGGTTGTTGTCATCAACTCAGGATATTCGGCAGCAAATGCAGGAGTCCCGCCGTTCAGCAACTTAAGTTGATCGGTATCGAAGCCCCAGTAACGGAATGTCCAGTATGCACGCGTGTGCATATAAGGCGATCCTGGGGCGGGAAATACGATGGTGGTATTTTCATCAATACCCAAACGCTGAATAACAGCGTCCATCTGAGAACCAGTTGCTACCAACCGACCGGCATCCCCGACACCTTCAAAACGGGTAGCAGTTAATTCTGCCGTTAGGTTTACCAGGCAAGCGCCCTTGATACGCTCGTAGGTCTCGACATCTTCAGGAGTACTTAAGTCTACGATAACCACCTTGCGGTCAAAGCTGGAGGCGGATGCGGTTACTTGACCGCCCTGAATCCAAGAAGCCAATTGTGAAGAATCAACCAACACATCTGTCTCGGCTCCGTCAATTGGAGCTGTGTCTGTTGATGCCGGCTCATCGTAATCATCCGATCCGCCACCACTGCCGCAACCCGTTAAGGTAAACGAGCATACAAACAATGCCATGAGAAGTAGAGCTAAACGTCTACTAAGATACTTGTAACTGTGTTTCATACGACCTCCATTAAAATGTTGTAAATAACCAAACTTCCTACCAGAACTAAAAAAGACGGCCTCCTTTCATAGGACATGAAAAAAGAACTGTTTTTCCGGCTGGAAAAACAGTAGACACAGAAGGCATATAAGAACAATCGTTCCGCGCGGAGTTTCGGGTTGGTTGTCCGCTGTTGTGCGGGTACGCCTGTTCCTGGCAATGCCTTCCTCCCTTAAATTTTAATGTGAAAAAAGAACGGTCTTTCGAGCTCAGAAAAAGTAATACCACAGCATCTGAAAAAATAAAAGGGATTCCGCGCAAAATTTTACACCTGAGCGTTGTTTCATTATCATGCAGAAAACCGCATATTAATGCGGCGGGGTGGGCGTTTGCCCCCAGGCAAATTCGGGCGCTCACATCGGTGTGCCCATACCGGAGAAAACCAGCCAGCACGGCACGCAACAGACAGACGCATAAAAATTTCGACCCTGCGTTTACAACCCCGCAAATTCCGCCCATACAGGGCAGTGATCAGAAGGTTTAGGCATGGCGCGGATGTGGTAGTCGATACCGGCGCTGCGGCAGTGTTGCTGGAGGGAATTGCTTGCGAGTATCAGGTCGATGCGCAGGCCGCGTCTGGGGTCTCGTTCAAAACCGTGGCTGCGGTAGTCGAACCAGCTGTATATTCCTGTTGTTGAGTCAATATCTGCAGGGTTGGGATGGCAGGCGCGGTAAGTATCGTAGTAACCTGCATCCATGAGGGTGTTGAGCCAGTCGCGCTCTTCGGGGAGGAAGGAACACTTCCCCTGGCGCAGCCAGCGTTTTTCATTCTCAGCGCCGATGCCAATATCTGCGGAAGTTGGGGCGACGTTCATGTCCCCCACCACGGCTACCAGATCCGCGTCTGACGTGTGGGTCTGGAGCATCTGGGTAAGGTCGGCGTAGAACTGCTCCTTGGCGGGGAATTTGAGCGGGTGCTCGCGTGTATCCCCCTGGGGAAAGTAGCCATTGAACACCTTGATGCTTGAACCTGCGGGGGTGGGATATTCGGCGTAGATAAATCGCCGCTGAGCGCTGGCATCATCCTGTGAAAAACCATACTCCACCGCGAGGGGCTCGGCACGCGACAGAAGGGCCACACCGTAGTGACCCTTCTGTCCGTAACAGTGTACATGATAGCCGAGTTCTTCAATGTCGGAATACGGAAACTGGTCATCGTGGACCTTGGTTTCCTGCACGGCAATGATATCCGGCGCGTGCACCTGAACCACTTCTGCAAGTTGGTGCAGGCGCGCGCGGATGCCGTTGACATTGAAGGATACAATCTTCACAGCTAGACCTAATCGCAGCGCTGGAGGATATCTTCAATCACCTCTTTGGTGTACTCATCCAGACCCCACTTCTGCGCGAGCATGGTAGCATTCTCGGCAATAGCGGGGATGTCTTCCGCCGGGATATCCCCTTCACTGAGATCGATGGGGGCGCCGATCTTGCGGAACCAGTTTTTCAATGCGTCACTCGCGTACAGGCCGCGCTCCGCGGTACTCCCGCCACTGCAGCGGAACACACGGTTGGCGAAACGCGCAAATTTCTCCGGGTTCCGCTCCGCCTGATATGCCATCCACGCAGGCATGACAATCGAAAGCCCCGCACCGTGATGGATGTCGTACATGGCACTCAGGGAGTGCTCAATCATGTGATTAGGCATGCCGTAGCTGCCGATACCCGCAGTGGAGAGGCCATTGAGCGCCAGGGTTGAAGCCCACATCATGTTTGCGCGCGCATCGGGGTCATCACCACGGCGCAGGAGGCGCTCCGTTGCGCCCATGATTACCTTGACCGTTCCTTCCACAAAGCGATCCTGCAGCGGGGTCTCGGTATCGGTACTGGTAAAGTAGCCCTCAATTAGATGCGAGATCGCATCCACCCCGGCATATGCGGTGTAATCGGAGGGGACGGTATAGGTAAGCTCGGGATCAAGAATGGAAACCTTAGGAAACAGGGGGGCACCGTAGATGTTGAATTTCTGCTGGGTTTTCTCATTGGTTACTACGCCGCCGCAGTTCATCTCGGAACCGGTAGCAGCAAGTGTGAGAACAGTGACCAGGGGTAGCGCATCCTCCACTTTTGCTTTATCGATAAAGAAGTCCCATACGTCGCCATCGTATTTAGCACCGGCGGCAATCGCCTTGCCTTCATCCAGGACACTGCCGCCACCGGCAGCGAGAATCACATCGACATTTTCCTTCTTTGCGAGTTCCACCCCTTGCTGAGTATGGCTCAAAACCGGATTGGACTTAACCCCGCCGAACTCTATGCACTCGACTCCGGCGTCTTTCAGGGACGCAACAATACGATCAAATATACCTGTGCGTTTCAGACTGTTCTGACCGTAGACAAGTAGAGCTTTCTTCCCGTACTGAGCGGTTGCTTTTCCGACCTTGTCCACCTTGCCGGCGCCAAAATCAATTTTTGTCGGATTGTGAAACACAAAAGGCTGCATAAAATCTCCTTTAGATCCTGTTTTTTAAGCCATTACATTTTTGCTGCCTACACTCCCCCACGGAATAGCGGCACACAAAAAATCAATATTAAAATGTCAGCTCCTGACCTGTTGATTGTTTACATAGGTACATACTGTGCTCGCCCCTGATCGGGGTTTAGCTACATTTTACATCAGAGGAAAACGGCATATCGTCTCATGCTTAGAATAGGGTTCTTTTTATGCGCGAAGCCGCCAAACCCTAATCTAACACTGAGCTCATTGTACTTAAGCGAGCGTATTGTGCAATACCTTCCGTACTTGGGCGGCAGGATAATCATCAATACGGAGCTGCTTGTGTCTGCTGGTGTGGCCGCGTTCTACACTAACGTCACTTTTAGAGCACCCGAGAAGACGCGCAAAGAAAGCACAGCACATCTTGTTCGCCGCACCATCTACCGGCGGAGAGGTGAGGCGCACCTTCAACTCCTTCCCGCGAAGACCGCACAAAGTATTTTTACTCGCGCGCGGCTGCACCAGCACCGCAATCAGAGTGACGTCTTTGCTCTGGGTTACACAACTTTTAAGGTCATCCGGGTACATAAAACAGCTAAAAACCGGCGGTTAAAAACTATATGCCATTGATACCAGTGCCGCATGCACAATCCGTTGCACAAACGACAGCCCCAGCAGAAGGACCAGTGGAGTAAAATCGATGCCGCCAAACTGCAGGGGGATCAAACGCTGGATGCGAAAAAGGACCGGATCGGTAGCGCGGTGGAGAAAGCGCACAATAGGGTTGTAGGGATCGGGGTTGACCCATGAGATTACTGCACGCGCCACCAGGATGATGATGTAAATGCTGAAGGCCAGATCCACCAGGCCGGCAATGGCCAGAAAAAACTCGCGAAAAAACATATATATTCCCCTCTTTGAAGTTAATCTTGGAATTAAAGGTAAAGCATAGCAAAGTATCCGATGCCGGAACAGGGGGAAATGGATGGTTTTGAGGTGCATGTTGAGGTTTATCAAACTCAGGATTACTCTGTTGAACAAAATAGTCCTGCTTTTGACAATCGCAGGGTTTAAGAGTAATCTTAACCTTTGAATTTAATGCGGTTACCCAGCCGGAAAACCTGGCATAAAGCCTTTGGAGGAGGATAAACACCCATGTATCGCACTAACAACCTGAACATTAAAGGATTTACTGAAGTTGTCGCGCCTGCACAACTTAAACAGGTGTTCCCGCAGTCGGAAGAAGCTTCAGAATTTGTGGCCAAATCGCGCCAGCAGATTGTGGATGTGCTGGACAACCGCGACAAGCGTCTCATGGTCCTGGTGGGGCCCTGCTCCATCCACGATCCGGCATGTGCGCTCGACTACGCACGCCGCCTTGCAAAGCTGAGCCGGGAACTGAGCGACCAGCTTCTGCTCGTGATGCGGGTGTACTTTGAAAAACCGCGCACCACTGTGGGCTGGAAAGGTCTGATCAATGACCCTGACCTGAACGGAACGCACCAGATCTCGAAGGGGCTCGGGGTAGCACGCCAGCTGTTCTGCTCCATTACCGATCTGGGTCTGCCTGTGGCGACGGAGATGCTCGACACCATCACGCCGCAGTACTTTGCCGATCTCATCAGCTGGGGCGCTGTCGGCGCCAGAACCACCGAATCGCAGCCGCATCGGGAGATGTCGAGCGGCCTCTCGTTTCCGGTGGGATTCAAGAACAGCACCGACGGCAATCTACGCATCGCCATGGATGCCATGAGCGCGGCAGCACACGAACACAGCTTCCTCGGGATCAACCGCTTCGGCAAGATCTCCATCGTCGAGACCAGTGGCAACCCGCATGTACATATTGTATTGCGCGGCGGCGGGGGCAAACCCAACTACTCACGTGAAGATATCGCCACCACCGAAGAGCAACTGCGGGAGCGCAACATCCCCGGCGCTATCATGGTGGATTGCAGTCACGCCAATTCCAACAAGGATCACACCCGCCAGCCCGTGGTAGCACGCGATGTACTCGATCAGCTCGAAGAGGGGAACACCTCCATCCGTGCGTTGATGATTGAAAGCAATATCGAATGTGGCAATCAGCCCATAGATAC
>JAWOFA010000163.1:0-5540 GCA_046482505.1 Desulfuromonadaceae bacterium
GCGAGGCGCTCCAGATCGTGCTCACTCTGCCACACCGTCACCGGTTCTCCGGTTGTCCCCGAGGTCTGGCAGACATCCACTACCTCCAGCGGATCCAGCGCGAGAAAATCGTCGTTATAGGCGCACAAGTCACTTTTAGAGGTAAGGGGCAGATGCGGCAGTTGTTCCAGGGCGGAAAACGTATGCGCGTCAAATCCGAGGCGCGCAAACATGCGGCGATAATAGGGGGAGCGCTGCTGCAGATTCTCCAGCTGTCGGCGCAGCAGATGCATTTGGAGCCTGTGTTGCTCTTCCGGTGGAGCAAAATCGAGCTTATGTTGTTCGGTGGCAGTGTTCATTGGCTGTTTTGGGCCCGCATTGCCGCCAGGGTTTCGGCGATGCGCTCCTTTACCTGTTTGCGTAACAGAATATGCCCGTCCGTATCAGAGTAGTCCTGGGTCTCAATCGGCTCCAGTGCGCGCAGGCGAATGGTACAGGGGCGGAACCACTTGCGCCCCGGCGGGAGAAGGCGGTCAGTTCCCTCGATACACAGTGGCACCAGCGGCACCTGCGCCGCCACCGCGACCTTGAATGCGCCGGTGTAGAAGCGCTGCAGCTCGCCATCGCGGCTGCGGTGCCCTTCGGGGAAAAACAGCACCGTCCCCCCGGCAGCAAAGGTGCTCCGGCAGTTACTTATGGTCTCCTGCCACGTGCTCCCTTCTACATCCAGATAGCGCGCGAGGCGCATGAAAGCACTGTACCAGAACATCTTGAATGGCCACGAACGCACCGCGAAGGTTATGTCATAGCCGGGGAGCAATGCCATGCAGTAGGTGTCAAAAAACGACAGATGATTGACCACAAATACGCACGGCTCCCCCACTGCAATGCGATCCATATGTTCGCGCCGGAAGCGCACGAAAGGGGACATGAGCATCACCCAGCCGCGCCCGTAAATCCACACCAGCAGGCGCATCAACCGATCGGCCGGCATGCGCAGGAACACCAGCCCCACCCCGAAGACCACGGGAAACAGCAACAGCCCAAGCAGGGTCCAGAGGATAAGCGCCGGATAACACCACAGGTTCATGAGCACTACCGTGGCGTTGCCCTTGAAACGCCTCCATCCTCGCGGGTGTGTGTGCGGATCTGAGCTGCGGTTCATGCTCCCCCTACGAAAACTCAAGTGTTCTGCGCGACCTTCTCCAGCACAAAGCGGTGGATATCCCCCAGGGTGCGGATGGCGCGGACAGATTCCTCTTCGCGAATCTTGAACTTGAACGCCCCTTCGAGCACGATCACCATATCTACAGTGTCCAGACTGTCGAGTCCCAGATCCTCGTAGATGTTGGCCTCCGGAGTCATATCCGCGCGTTCGAGCTCAAACTCCTCCGCCAGGCTGGAATCAATCAGTTCGATTACTTCCTCTTCAGTCATGTGCACAGCTCCTTATGATCACCGTGGAATTTATTCCACCCATGGCAAAATTGTTCTTCATAATATAGGTCGGGCGGCAGCGCAGATTTTGCTGCAGATGTTGAACGCCGCCACAGGCCGGATCCACCGCATCCAGATTGCGGGTCGCTGCGATCTCACCGCGCTGCAGCATATCTACACTGGCGGCGAGCTCGAGGGCGCCACTGGCGGCAAGGGTGTGCCCCAGATGCCCTTTGAAACTGCTTACCGGTACGCTGTCACTCACCAGACGGGCGATTGCTTCCACTTCGGCGATATCTCCCTGCAGGGTGCCGGTGGCGTGGGCATTGACGTATTCGATAGACTGCGGTTCAACCCCGGCGTCTTCAAGGGCAAGATGCATGCAGGTATACATGGCGTTCACGTCTGGGTTGGCAATGCTCGAGGTATCGGAGGTGGTAGCAAAGCCGACAATCTCCGCGAGGATTGAAGCGCCGCGCTCTAGCGCCAGACTCTTGTTCTCCAGCAGCAGCACACCGCTTCCTTCCCCACAAACCACCCCGTCGCGTGCCGCATCGAACGGGCGTGAAGCCTGCTCCGGATGGTCATTGTACCCAGTGGAGGCGGCATGCATGATATCAAACGTTGCCGCAGTAAGGGGATGAAATTCATCCGCCCCGCCGCACAAAATAGCATCCTGTTTGCCGAAAGCGATCTGCTCATACGCATACCCGATGGCCTGGCAACTGGTGGCGCACGCCGATGCGGGTGCGAGCACGCGTCCGGTGATCCCCAGCGACTGGGCGACATTGGCGGCGCAGGAGTGCCCCATGAGCTGGAAAAACAGCCCTGAACGCATGCGCTCCAGGCTGTGATCGGTAAAGTAATCCGCAAAAAATGCCTCGCTGGTCTCGGTACTCCCGAGGGTGGAACCGATAACCACGCCGGTGCGCCCCTTACCCAGCGCTTCCTCAGGATACGCAGCCATCTGCAGCGCCTGCTCGCTCGCTAAATACGCATATATGGACATGCGCGACATGGAACGGCGGAAGCGGCGCGGAATCTGCTTAGGGTCAACCCCCTCCACCAGGGCGGCAATACGCGAACGTAACCCACCTACTTGCTCCAGTTCGGGCACGTAGCGCACCCCGGATTCACCGTGGAGCAAAGCATCCACCAGCCCTTCCAGACTGTGGCCTAAAGGGGATATCACCCCGACTCCGGTTATAACAACTGGTTCTAACGCCATTTCTTCAGTTCTCCTCGGAGCAGATCATGTCCCATAATGGTTCCACATGTCATATATGCACTCACCATCGCCCCCATCAGTCCGGGTGCGGCAATTGCCTGTCCGGTGAGATACAACCCCTTAACCCGTGTTCCCGCCTGGGGGTTGTACTGTCCGGCAAAGCGCCCCACCCCGTAGATAGCTCCGTTGGGTGCCATGGAGTAATCCTCCAGGGTAAGTGGGGTAGCAAGATCAACCGCTTCCAGGTTTTCAATTTCCGGACAACAGGAGAGGATTTTACTCCTGATGGATGCAGTAATCTGTCCCTTCCACTCAGCATAATCTGGATTGCGGGCAAAGGGGCCACGGCGGAACGGAGCGACTTCGGCATAGGATGCGGGGACTATGGCGACAATTCCGTTTCGTCCTTTCTCCGTATCACAGGGTGCACGTTTTGAAGAGGCTTCATCGTTTTGTAGACCCGCAGTTAAATAGAGTGGGCGCTGTTCCAGTTCCTGATCCAGAGCGGGTTCCAACAGCCCCTCTTTGCTCTGGGCAAACATATTGCACCCGCGCAGCACCTCGGCGGCATTTGAACAGGTAGCAAAAAGGATATACGCCGAGCCTGTCTGACGCAGACTGTGTAAGCGCTTCAGATATGCGGGGCGCACCGCACCTTCGGGCAGCATGCCCGGCAACAGAGCTGGATTTACACTCGAAATAACTTCCGGAGCACACAGGGTAGTGGAATCGCTTAACTCCACCCCCCTAACTACCCCATTGTGCACCCGGATCTGCATCACTTCAGCATTGCAGCACACCTCCACCCCGGCGTCAGCGAGAAGTTCAGTATATGCCCGCACCAGAGCCGCGCCTCCCCCCTTAATCCCATGTGCTGAATGGTAGTACGATCCTGCAACCTGAGCATTCAGATGGGCGAGTGCCTGCTCCGGCTCGATGCCGTACAACAGGGAGTGCATCGAGAGCAACCCCTGTAATTCGGGCCACGGCGCAAATGGAGCCAGAGCCTGCGCCAGGGTGGAGCCATGCACGGATGGGGTAGCCATCTCCTCCATATCCATATCCAGGTCCAGATATGGCACTGCGCACCAGGTAGCTTCAATGTCGGCAAGATATCGGTGTATGAGCGCAGCCGCCGCAGGGTAACGCGCACATAAATCGGCCCGGATACTAGCAAATCCTACGGGCATATGCACGCGTTTGCCGCTGATACAGTTGTGCAGACAGTCAAACCCCTGCGGGTTGAAGGCAAACAGCTCCAGTTTCGGCGCCAGCCCCAGATGTCGCCACAACGGCCACAACGCTCCGTCCGGCCCCAAACCGCCCACATAATGGAAACCACTGTCGTAGCAGATCCCGTGGCGTTTAAAGCCGCGTACCACCGGCGCCGGGCGCCCATGCTGCTCCAGAACCACAACCTTTTTCCCCTGCTGTGCGAGGATCAGCGCACAACTGAGCCCGGAAATGCCGGAGCCGATTACAATACTGTCATATGCAGTGGGAGCAGGATATGGGGGTGATTTCTCCATTTACCCTCAGGAATAGGACAGAACCAGAGACGAATTGGTGCCACCGAAACCGGCAGAATTGCATAACACTTTCGTGGGCGCATGCGGGATGGTCTCACGCACAACATTCAGCCCCTCTGCAGCATCGCATGCACAGCTGAAATTAAGATTGGGCGCAATGAAGCCATATTGCGCCATGATGGTGGCGTACACCACCTGCGACGCCCCCGACATCCACAATTCGTGCCCGGTCATCGACTTCAACGATGAAACAGGCGGGTTTGCCGCACCGAACACCTGCTTGATATTCTGTGCCTCCGCCGCATCCCCGGCAGGGGTAGAGGTGGCGTGGGCACACACATAGTCAATCTCTGCGGAGTTTATGCCACTCTGATCCAGCGCTCCGCGCATCGCGCGTCCAAGGCCTTCTTCAGTGGGGATGGAAAGCTGTGCCCCGTCAGAGGAGAATCCGTAGCCGCACACCTCACCTAAAATAGTGGCGTCGCGTTCCTGGGCCAGATCGTAGCGCTCCAGTACAATGCTCGCCGCGCCGCCACTGGGGACCAGCCCATCGCGCGCGGCATCAAACGGACGACACGCTGCTGCGGGATCATCTACACGGGTGGAGAACGCCCCGAGACCGTCAAAGCTGCACATCGATTCCCAGTTCACCTCCTGCGCACCACCGCAGATGATGCGTTCCTGGCGTCCGAGGCGGATCAGATCGGCGGCCTGTCCTACCGCATGCCCACCACTGGAACATGCGGAACTCAAGGTCCAGCACGCTCCCCTGGTCTTGAGCAGGGTGTTCAGATTCATCGTGACTGAAGAGGTCATGGAGCGGAACACCTGACCGCTCCCGATCGCCTTGGTTTCACCGCGTTCGCGCAGGGCATCCACCTGCTCTATGGCCGCGATACAGCTCGAATCACAGCCGTAGATCAGGCCGGTGTGTTCATTCTGAATCTGCGCCGCATCGAGCCCTGCATGCGCCAGCGCATCCACGGCGGAAGCATATGCCCACACCGCAAATTCCGGCATGGTTTTGCGCTGCTTGCGTGACAATCCCGCGGCCTGCCCAGCTTCAATCGCGCCGGTGAGAGGGCTGCGAAAACCCAGCTCCACCCGCTGCGGATCTACAATGATGCCGGATCTGCCGTGCCGCAGCGCATCCGCGACCGTCTCCAGATCCCGCCCCAGACACGAAACAATCCCCACTCCGGTTATGGCTACCCTGTGCACGTATGAGCTCCTTTTCGGGCAAATCGGATAAACTGATTTAAACTGCAGGAAACAATTCAGTTTCCTCTACCGAGTCGGGTTTGCGGCACCCATGGAAAGGGCGTCTGTCGCCATGGACGGCGACAGTCGAACGGCCATGGACGGCG
>JAWOFA010000133.1:0-12426 GCA_046482505.1 Desulfuromonadaceae bacterium
TGGTGTCCCTGGTGCATCAAACTGGATACCAACGTATTTTCGACTTCAGAATTCGCTGAATTTGCTGCGGCGGAACTTGTCTTGGTAAAGGTTGACTTCCCCAGGAAAGAGCAGCTAAGCCAGGAACAGTCTGCTGCAAATGAAAGATTAGCCAAAAAATACAGAGTGCGTGGCTTCCCCACCCTGATAATTCTTAACAGCCAGGGAGAACGTGTGGGATCGACAGGATTCAGACAAGAAAGCACCAAGCGCTACATTGAACACTTGCAGGGGATGATGGAGTAGCAGAAAAAGCTCCGCGCCAAAACAGATAAAGCACCAACAGAAAAAGGGAGAGGCGTAAGCCACTCCCTTTTTCTGTTGTTACTGGCGGGGCTGACGGGACTCGAACCCGCGACCTCCGGCGTGACAGGCCGGTGTTGTAACCGACTCTACTACAGCCCCGCGATATGGTGGGCGAAACAGGGCTCGAACCTGTGACCCTCGGTTTGTAAGACCGATGCTCTCCCAGCTGAGCTATTCGCCCATATCTTTTTTTTTCGTGTGTCTATGTTGCAATCAAAGCTTCTTGAATAGCGAAATCACTCATGTTTCCCTAAGCAACGGCGCAGAAAATACCAAATCCCATGCGCGTTGTAAAGCACATAATTGCGTTTACTGTGAATTATTTATTTAGCCGTTAACGGCATCCTTAAGAGCCTTGCCGGCCTTGAACTTTGGTACTTTTGCTGCCGGAATTTCCAGTGCTGCACCGGTCTGGGGATTTTTGCCGGTCCGCGCTGCACGCTCGCCCACGCTGAAAGTACCAAAGCCTACCAACGAGATCTTGTCATCCTGCTGCAGCGCGTCTGTTACGCTGTCCAAAAAGGCTTTCAATGCTTTCTCTGAATCCGCCTTGCTCAACCCTGCCTTTTCCGCCATAGAATTTACCAGTTCGGTTTTCGTCACAGCTAACCTCCTAAGTCTTTTGTTTTTGGAAATACCACGTACTAATAGCAGACTTAAAGAAACATAACAAGCTACTTTACTTGTTTAATCCGCGCAGTACTCTCTTTGCTACCTATGTTTTTTACTTTCTAACTATACCAACCCGAAACGAGCGCTCATGTTATCTTAATTATGCATGAAATGCACAGATAAAATTACCATTATATACGGACCAACCCTCTATTCAAGCAAGGCATGTGCCAGAACTTCATCCATGTGCGCAACTAAATTAATATCAAGATCACGTCTGACCTCAGCAGGAACTTCAACGAGATGACGCTCGTTTTCCGCAGGTATAAGTACCCGCACCAAACCGGCACGCCGCGCTGCAAGAAGCTTTTCCTTCAGCCCTCCGATGGCAAGCACATCACCACGCAGGTTAATCTCTCCCGTCATCCCCAATGCTGCGTCGATGGGGCGCTGGGTGAGCGAAGATGCAAGAGCTGTCGCTATAGTAATACCCGCAGATGGACCATCCTTCGGGATTGCCCCTTCAGGGATATGAATGTGTATATCCAGATTTCGATAAAAATCTTCAGGCAGATCGAGTTCTTTCGCCTTTGAGCGTATGTAGGCGTACGCTGCCTGAGCGGATTCCTGCATTACTTCGCCAAGCTTACCGGTAACATTAAGCTTACCCTTCCCAGGGAACTCCAACACCTCAATCATGAGGATATCACCACCTACAGGGGTCCATGCCAGGCCGGTTGCGATACCACAACGGGAAACAGAGTCTTTACGTCCATAAGTATATGGTGGCACCCCAAGATATTTTTCTATCTGCTTAATGCCAATGGTCCAGTTTTTAGAGTGGGATGAATTTTCCGCCACCTGACGGGCAACCTTACGGCATATGGCGGCTATACGCCTCTCCAAATCGCGTACCCCGGCTTCACGTGTATAGCGGCGGATAATATCTGATAACGCATTGTCGGAAAGACTGAACTTCTCAGGATCCAGTCCATGCTCTTGAACCTGCTTATGAATAAGGTGACGTCGACAGATTTGTATCTTTTCTTCCTCAGAATAGCCCTCAAGGCGAACAACCTCCATACGATCCAGCAGTGGAGCTGGGATACCCTGCATGGAGTTGGCAGTTGCAATAAACATCACCTGAGAGAGGTCAAAATCGAGATCGATAAAATGATCTCCAAAGGCTGAGTTCTGCTCCGGATCCAGGACCTCTAACATTGCCGAGGAGGGGTCGCCACGAAAGTCCATGGACATTTTATCAATTTCATCCAGCAGGAATACGGGATTTTTCACCCCGACCTTTTTAATCCCCTGCATTATTTTACCGGGCATCGCACCTATATAGGTGCGGCGGTGGCCTCTTATTTCTGCTTCATCACGCACCCCGCCAAGAGAAACGCGGGCAAACTTGCGCTTCATCGCCCGTGCTACAGAGCGCCCCAGGGAGGTTTTTCCTACACCTGGAGGACCAACCAGACACAATATGGGCCCTTTGATTTTCTTGACCAGCAACTGCACAGCAAGGTGCTCTAAGATCCGCTCCTTAACCTTATCCAGCCCGGCATGATCTTCATCCAGTACGTGGTGGGCCATGGCAATTTCATTGCTGTCTCGAGTGGTTTTTTTCCACGGAAGATCGAGTAAGGTCTCCAGATAATTGCGCACCACTGTTGCTTCCGCAGACATAGGTGACATCATCTTGAGTTTGCGCATCTCCGCCCTGGCCTTCTGTTTGGCTGCGGCGGGCATTTTACTTTTCTCTATCTTCGCATCAAGCTCCTTAAGCTCCTGCTTGAACTCATCCTTGTCGCCAAGCTCCTTCTGGATCGCACGCATCTGCTCATTAAGATAATACTCCTTCTGGGTGCGCTCCATTTGCCCTTTAACACGTTTGCGTATCTTCTGTTCTACCTTGAGGATCTCCTCCTCACGCTCCAGAATCTGCAATACAGCCTCGAGACGCTCTTCAACTCCACAGAGTTCGAGGGTCTCCTGCTTATCCTCTACACTGACATTGATCTGCGCCATAATGGTATCAGCCAGAAGCCCCGGGGCTTCCACTGATTCCACAGCAGTTACCACTTCAGCAGGTATTTTGGTACTTAAACCGGCATAGCTGTTGAACAATTCCCGCACACTACGACTCAGAGCCGTAACTTCAAGATTATCCGTACCTGCCTCATCAAGCTGTTCTACCTCAACCGAGGTATATGCCTCCAGCTCGTTATAAGAAACGATTCGGGCGCGTGCTGTCCCCTCGGCCAGAAGTTTGATCGTTCCGTCGGGAAGCTTCATAAGTTGAGAGATGGTTGCCACGGTACCGACACTATATAAATCGTCAACATCCGGGTCATCCACTTCAGGGTCGTTCTGTGCCACAAGAAATATTTTCCGCTCCGCTTCCATCGCATGCTCGAGGGCAGTGATAGAGCGGACACGACCCACAAAGAGGGGGGTTACCGTCTCAGGAAAGACAACAATATCACGCAAAGGGAGCAGAGGGTACTCCCCTGCTCCCTCTACTTCTTCGGGCGTAAATTTATCTTCAGGTGTCATTTAATATCCGGGATACGAAGCTACACTCAAGCCGAGGCTGTCTCAGCGCAGTCGTATACAATTAGAGGCTCACTCTTGTTTGCTACGACATCTTCACTGATAACCACCTCTTTAACTTGTTTCTGCGAGGGGATTTCAAACATGATGTCGAGCATGGTTTCCTCCAGGATGGAACGCAGGCCGCGTGCTCCGGTCTTGCGCTGTGCCGTAAGGCGGGCTATCGCTTCAAGAGCGCCGGCAGTAAACTTAAGTTCAACCTCTTCGAGGTCGAAAAGTTTCTGATACTGCTTTATCAGGGCATTCTTGGGCTCCTGCAGGATCTGGATAAGGGCTTTCTCGTCCAACTCCTCAAGGGTCGCAACAACAGGCAGACGCCCGACAAACTCAGGAATCAAACCGTATTTAAGCAGATCACCCGGTTCAATCTTGGCAAGTAATTCGCCCTGGATTTTCTCATCCTTGGATTGAATGTCGGCACCAAACCCGATCCCTTTTTTGCCGATTCGCTTGGAGACTATATCCTCAAGGCCGGCAAAGGCTCCTCCACAGATAACAAGAATATTGGAAGTGTCTACCTTGAGAAACTCCTGTTGCGGATGCTTGCGCCCCCCCTTGGGCGGAACGCTGGCAGTCGTACCTTCAATAATTTTCAGCAGAGCCTGCTGTACCCCCTCGCCTGAAACATCGCGAGTAATGGAGGGAGATTCGCTTTTACGTGCGATTTTATCAATCTCATCAATGTAGATAATGCCACGCTGTGCCTTCTCCACATCGTAATCTGACGCCTGTACCAAAGCGAGAATAATATTTTCCACATCCTCACCTACATAACCGGCTTCTGTAAGATTGGTAGCATCCGCAATCGCGAATGGTACATTGAGCACACGCGCCAGGGTCTGCGCCAGCAGGGTTTTTCCGCTGCCGGTCGGCCCCAGTAGAAGAATATTGCTCTTCTGGATCTCAACATCACCATTGGTAGCAAGGTATTTCACTCGCTTGTAGTGGTTATATACGGCTACAGAGAGCACGCGCTTGGCGCGTTCCTGCCCGATTACATAGTCATTCAGGGTCTGCAGAATTTCCGCCGGAGTGGGGAGTTTGCCATCATCGGTTATGTCTGATTCCGCAAATTCCTCGGCGATAATCTCCTGACAGAGATCGATGCATTCATCACAGATATACACGGATGGGCCTGCTATGAGCTTTTTCACCTCATCCTGTGACTTACCACAGAACGAGCAAGTCAAATTTTTGTTGCGTACATCCTCGGAATCCATATTTTACCTCCCGGCTCATACACCCGGAAAACTCAGCCTAACGCTAAGAAATCATCACACTATTTGTATTGTGGGTGCAAAACCTTTAAAATTATTTCTTTTTTTCTACGCTTTGCTCTTCGCGCTTAACTATACGATCAATAATGCCGTATTCACAGGCTTCCTGTGCTCCCATGAAAAAATCGCGCTCGGTATCTGCAGCAATTTTTTTCTTGGTCTGGCCGGTATGGTTAACCAGAATCTGATTCAGGGATTCACGCAGATGGAGAATTTCCTTCGCGTGAATGCTGATGTCTGATGCCTGCCCCTTGAATCCGCCCAGGGGTTGATGGATCATTATTCTGGAGTGTGGCAACGCAAAGCGCTTGCCCGGTGCCCCGGCAGCCAGGAGCAACGCTCCCATACTTGCAGCCTGTCCCACACAGATGGTTGACACCGGGGCTTTGATGTACTGCATGGTATCGTACATGGCCATCCCCGCAGAAACCACTCCCCCGGGAGAATTGATGTAGAAGTGAATATCCTTATCCGGGTCTTCTGACTCCAGAAACAGCATCTGCGCCACAATCAGATTGGCAATCTGATCATCTATGGGCGAACTGAGCATAATAATTCGATCTTTGAGCAGACGCGAAAAGATATCATAGGAGCGCTCGCCACGCCCGGTCTGCTCGACAACGATAGGGACCAGACTCATATACTACTCCTGCTCCTCTTGGGCTTCCTGCTTTTCTTTCTCCAGTTCTTCTTTAGTTACCTCCTGGATATCAGCCTGCCCGAGCAAATATGTAATAACCTTCTCCTCCTCAATCTGCGCCAGCAGACCCCTTTTAGCATCATCGGAAGAGTAGTACTTCTTAACTTCATCCAGCGGGGCGTTGGCCATTTCAGAGATCTCTTCCAGGCGAGCGTCAACCTCATCGTCGTCTACAGAAATATTCTCCGTACTCCCAACCCCCTCAAGAATCAGGCTTCCCTGCACCTGCTTAACCGCGGTATCACGATACATGGCGCGGAATGCTTCATCGGTGAGCCCCATCATTTCCAGAGACATCCCCTGGGATTTGAGGCGCCCGGTTATATTCTGATGCATAAAGTCGAGCTGGCGCTCCACCATAGACTCAGGAACCTCAATGGGATTGCGCTCTACCAGCTGGGCCATAAGGCGCTCTTTTAAATCTTCTTCAATCCGCTGGCTTTCCTGCTTTGTATGCTTCTCGGCAATTTTCTCGCGCAGATCCTCAACCGAATCAGCTTCAAACTCCTGCGCCAGTTCATCAGTTAGTTCAGGAGCCACTTTTTCCTTTATCTCTTTTACAGTAACCTTAAAGGTAACATCTTTTCCTGCCAACTCTTCGCTACCGTAGTCTGCAGGGAAGGTTACAGTAATCTCGCCCTCTTCGCCGCGCTTCATCCCTACCAGTTTCTCTTCAAAGCCGGGGATAAAACTGCCGGAACCGATCTCAAGTTCGTGATCTGTAGCCGCACCACCATCAAAGGCCTCGCCATCCATGAAACCCTCAAAGTCGATGGTGACAAAATCACCCTGCTGCACATCATCGCGCTCAACCGCCTCCTGCTGAGTGCGGGATTCAAGCATCTGTTCTATCTGAGAATCTACTACAGAGTCGTCAAAGGCATAAATTTCTTTTTTCAGGCTCAGATCTGAGTAGTCGGGACTTTCAACCTCCGGCTTAACCTCTACATGAAACTCGTAGGTAAATGGCTTGCCCTCGCCCAACTCTCCACTGTCTTTGATGGCGGGTTCACCGATGGCAGCGATGTCGTTATCGGTAATGGCTGTAAAATATGTATCGTTGATGAGCTTACCGATAACCTCCTGCTCCATCTGTCCAGCATAATACTGCTTGACTATCCGCATGGGAACCTTGCCCGGACGGAATCCTTTAAGTTTGGCATTGCGAGCTATTTTTGTATAGGCCGAGGTAATCTCTTCCGTTACCTGATCGGCGTCAACCTCAACAGATATCTTCTTCTTTACCGGGCTTAAATCTTCTACCTGCGTATTCATGTAGTGATCCTCTCTTTAAATATTAATCTGTTCAACTATTTATAAATTCAGGGGGAAATTTGAATTGGATACAACCAAGAAAAACTGGAAAAATGCCGTTCGCTGCATAGCTCAAGATAGCAATGCTGCACCACCATTTAAAGGGGCAAGAGCCAAAAAGGGTCAAATACGCAGGATCAGCATGTGGCTATGTATCGTATGCCTAAAAAATCAATGGTGCGAGAGGGGGGACTCGAACCCCCACGGTTGCCCGCTGGATCCTAAATCCAGTGCGTCTGCCAATTCCGCCACTCTCGCATATGATTTTGGTATGTAGCAGCTATATAAAATATGGGCTACTAATAAAAAAGACCCGACCCTGATTATTCTCGCCGGGAGTCCGACAAGAACATCGACGATCGAGTCCGGGTATTTAAAATGGGGTGAGTGAAGGGACTTGAACCCTCGACAACTGGAGTCACAATCCAGCGCTCTACCAACTGAGCTACACCCACCACAGAACGGGAGCTGATACTACGTACTCTGCTTTTTATTGTCAACACCTAACAGGGACGCTTACTTATAAATGGCGCGCCAGGAAGGACTTGAACCCTCGGCCCTGTGATTAGAAGTCACATGCTCTATCCAGCTGAGCTACTGGCGCCTTGAAGTTAAAACTGGTCGGGGCGAGAGGATTCGAACCTCCGACCCCCTGCTCCCAAGGCAGGTGCGCTACCAGGCTGCGCTACACCCCGACGTTCAAGACGCTGTTGTTTATCACTGCACAGACAAAATTGCAAGTTTTTTGTCACCCTACTCTGCAATTCAGCTTCGTGCCGATGCTACAGTTACCGATTCAGTTAAATTCGTACATGCATACGAAAACGTTTGTGTCGCAGGTTATATCAGACCCCCGCAGTACGGGGCAAGGGCAAAGAAGCAGATACAGGGTGAATCTCAGCGGTTCTCGTGCTTGGAGTCAATAACAGTCGCTTCTTCACACTCGGCATCAGCTGCGTAATCTGAGGTACCACCTTCCTCGTGCAGAACTTCCTGCTTGAGTCGCAAAAACTCCTCACGCGAAATGAGCTCCTGATTGTACATTTCCATCAAGCGCTCAAGGCTGCGCATTCGCGAGGTATCTGGATCTTCGAGCTGTAAAGGCGCATTAGGATTCCACCCCTCATGTCCGCCCCCTCCTAACCTCATGGAAGCTAACCCACCGAGAAGGCTTATCTCAACCCCCCTACCCTGAGAGCGCATTTTTTGAACCTGATTGCGCTGGCGTCTGAACTTTAAAAATCCCCATACCAGAGCAGACACAATGAGGACAAGACCACCGCCCAGAATCCAGGGCATGTATTGCACCAATCCACGGAAAAAAATGATGAACAGCGCCAACACGACAAGGAGCAGGACATGCAGAAGCAGGATAAAGTAGCCGGTAAATATATTTTTTACGATGCCGGGATTTTCCGGATCAGAAGCCATATCAGACTCTCTTCTTGAAGTAATGAGGTTCCCTTATGCAAAGCGTGGGGCCGTTTACGAGGGAACAATATAAGCATGTACCACTTGCTGGGCAATATTTTTCTGCCCTACCTGCTCACCTCAGATTAAATCACAATACGTAACCAACACATTGCACTGGACATTATCAAGTTAAGTTCAGGCAAAAATATGCTATCTTCTGATATTAATGCGTAAACTTAAACTCTTAACTGAACATGCAAGGAGAACCGATCGTATGCAGAACGTCACACCCAAAGTACGCCTGCACACCAGTGCCGGAGACATTGTACTGGAACTATACCCTGATGAGGCCCCAATCAGCGTGGAGAATTTTCTTAAATATGTAAATGACGGATATTACGATGGCAAAATCTTTCACCGCGTTATACGTGGCTTCATGATTCAAGGTGGAGGAATGGACACCAAAATGCGTGAAGGGAAACCACGCCGCCCCATAAAAAATGAAGCCTACAACGGCCTGAAAAACACTGCCGGCACTGTTGCGATGGCAAGAACCCAGGTGATTGACAGCGCGACCTCCCAATTTTTCATCAATGTTGCAGACAATCAGTTCCTAAACCATCGTGACCCCAGCCCCGCAGGGTTCGGCTACACCGTGTTCGGTAAAGTTGCTGCGGGGATGGATGTGGTAAAGGAGATTGAAAAGACCCCCACCACTTCGCGCGGATTTCATCAGGATGTGCCCACAGAGTCTATAACCATACTGCATGCGAGTGTGGAAACGGCCTCCTGAAAGAGATCCCCATTTACCCTTTGATGGCTACCACATATTTCAGATAACGCCCCTCCGGGCAGGTTATCAAAAACGGGAAGTCTGGCCCCTGCCCGCTGGTCCGGATAATTCGCAGGGGCGTTGCAGCTTGCAGCGCCCCACGGCGCAACTCTTTTAAATATTCTGCCACATCGACCTTCTGGTGATTGGAAGAGGTTATCAGAGATCCACCATCTTCAAGAAGACCCAACACGCTTGCTACCAGGTTGGCCGTCCCACCACTGGTGGTAAAGCGATTTTTGCCTACCGTAGAAAAACTCGGCGGATCCATAATCACCATGTCGAAACGCCTTCCCTCCTGCGCGAACCGTTCCAGCACCTTGTGGCAATCTCCTACGATAAACTGATGCTTGCGTGGATCCAGGCGATTGATCTCAAAGTTACTCCGCGCGCGATTCTGATACGGGGTGGAGGCATCTACACTTGTCACCTCAGCAGCCCCGGAAGCAGCGGCCACCACAGAAAACGCACCGGTAAATGAGAACAGATTAAGGATCCGCTTTCGGTCACAGAACGGCATAATATCCTTGCGGTTTTGCCGCTGATCCATAAACAACCCGGTGTGCAGGCCGTGATTTAAGTCAACTTCGAACAGGAGGCCATTCTCCCTGACCCTGAGATTATGTGGTGCCTGCTGCCCCAGCAGTAGCGAGCTGTAGCGCTTATCCCCCTTCTTCTCCAACGCGCGGGTTTTACGGGGACGAAATTTTTCATAAATGCCCTGTGGCCGCACCAACCTCTGGAGCGCCTGCACCAGCGGTTCACGAAACGACTCCCACATGCGACTGTAAAGCTGCAACATGATAAACTCGCCATATACATCCACGGTCAAACCGGGGAGCAAGTCCCCCTCGGCATTGACCAGGCGATACGCATCGGTAAGATCCAGATCCACATGAAGTGAGCGCAACTTCAGCGCAGCCTCAAACCTGGAGTAAAACCACTCTTCATCCAAGCGCGGTGCTTTCCCGAGGTGGGGCCAGCCGACAACCCGCGCTACAATTCTACGGTCATCATCACGCAACGCATACGCGAGTAACGTCCCATCCGCGCCATGCAGTGCGATACCATCTCCACAGGAACCGGTAGGCCACTGATCGGTATAACGGTCACGAATTATCCACGGATGACCCAATTTAAGCATCTGTTCCGTCTGCGGACCAACCACACAACGCTTCCATCCCTTTGTCGCCATAACAATCATTCCTATCGTTTAAATATGGGTAAATTCTATACAACCCCGTTCCCGTGCCGGGGGAGATATGCTACCATCAACTATTAATTTATCGAGCTTCAACTACATTCAACATCCCATAACGAGTCTAAAGCGTGTCAACAAAAGCCGAAGAATATATAGATAAAATGCTCAAGCAGGTGGAACCAGGGTCTACCCGCCACACTATCCTCCACAGCGCCAAACAGTTCAAGTCTTCCTGGGTAGAATTAGGGCAATTACTCAGCGAAGTGCGCCACGCCCAGCTTTACCAGGAGTGGGGATATACCGACTTCGCCGACTACTGTGCGCGCGAGATTCGCATCCGGCGCCCGACCGCAGATAAACTTACCCACGCCTATCACTATCTCAAAGAGCACAACCCCGACACTCTCTCCGACTCAGACAACCATGTGCCTCTGCCGGACTATCGCAGCCTGAACCTACTCGAACAGATAAACAACGAAGCGCTCATGGATGAGGAAGAGCTTCAATCACTGCAAAATAAAGTTTTTTCCGGCTCTATAGCGCACCCCAAACTCGCGAAGACTTTTCGAGACCTCAAACGCGAGCAGTCACCCTCTCAGATCAAACAATACAACGATATTAAACAGGCTCTGAGTGCTGCAAGACGTTTCCAGTCCAGCTTGGAGCATCTCCCTGAAGAACTGCGCAAAAATGTACAGCTCGAAGCCTTTATCCATACCGCAGAACAGGCCCTTACCATGCTGGAACCTCAAAGCGGCGAAGAGCAGAGCGACGCACCCGACCAATCATAGCCAGACGCAAAACTTAAGTCTCGGCATTTACAATAAGGAGTTCAAATGGATAAAGAGATCGCTGTGAACACGTTTATGCAGGCTTTTTTTGGCACTACAGACAATCCACTCCATCGCACCCTGGTAGAGGACAGCAGCCGCTTAGTTAAAGCGGGGAAAAAGCAACTGCTATTCAATGAAGGAGACAAAGGCTCCGAGCTTTACTTTCTTGCCCGGGGGAAGGTAAAGCTGTTTCGCGCTACTGAAGATGGGAAGGAAGCGGTCATCCGTCTACTTGATAGCGGAGAATATTTTGCTGAAATCCTGCTCCAACTCAAGCGACACTACCCTGTCAGCGCTATTACTTTAGAAGAGAGTGAACTCCTGGCCATTGATGCCGAGAAAATCCTTGCGCATATAGAGAGCAACCCCGATGCAGCTATGCAGTTTATCGGAGCGCTGTCACAACGCATTAAATATCTACTGGGTATGGTAGAACAGTTGACCTTGAGCGATATCAGGCAGCGTTTTGCTAACTACCTCTTGGCGCTGAGTGAAAAACAGGGGAGCGCAGAAGTTCACCTGCCTGCGGCAAAGGGAGAAGTAGCCCTGCTCCTGGGGACCACCGCAGAAACCTTCTCGCGCCTGCTGGGCAAGCTTGCCACCGAGGGCGCTATAAAGATAGAGGGGAGAGTTATCCATATAGAGAATGCTGAGGGGCTTCAGGGCAAGATGTAATAAATCTGCCCCCATCCGCCCCTTAAGATCATCATCCTATGCATCAGTTCTACTCAAATAGGCGTGGGGAGAGGATACATATTGCGTAACTAATCACCTGCCAGACCAAAGGTCGACATTCCCGAGCATTTTCCAGGCGTGATCGGTGCTGTGCGTACCGGATGTTATCGCGGCTGGAAGCCGCTCCTACCTTTCCCTGGCCCCGCAGGAGAGGCTTCCAGCCGCGATTGTTCGGAGGCTAAAGAACCTCATGGTACAAAAGTGGTGAGCAATTACCATATTGCAAGCAAAAAGGTTAAAGCCCGCATCAATTCAATGCGGAAGGCTTTTGCAGTGACAAAGGCATACATAAGTTATGCGAGATCCGGTAAAAAAACCTTAACGCCTTGGGGCAGACTTTTCACAAGACCACCCTAGATCAGACAACAAACAGACGATACGATGGACCCTCGCGCTCGCGCCGCAAAGCTCCATCCTTATCCATCTGCAACAATACAGCCTGAAGGCTTTTACGGCTTTCATCCGGAAATTTGGCGTAGATATCCGTCTGAAGAATCCCGGGTGTGCGGGACACTAAAGCAACAATCCGGGTGTCGAGCGCCTCGGGC
>JAWOFA010000042.1:0-5796 GCA_046482505.1 Desulfuromonadaceae bacterium
TGGGTCCAGGTTCGACTCCGCCCGCATGATGACAGCACCGATGCCGAATCCTACGTGCGTTCAGAGTTGAATATACCGGAACAAATGCGCGTTAACATGATTGTAGGTATCGGTCACCCGGCCGAGGAAAAGCCCGGGCATCCGCGTGCCGAGCTGCCTGCAGAACGCATTCATCTCGAACAGTTTGACTACACTACCAAGTAAAGATACCCATGCTGAGTTCCCTTGAAGCCCACATACCGTTCCTCCCCTACCTCATTCCACCTCTGCTGGGGGCATTGATCGGCTATGTTACCAACTACATAGCGATTCGGATGCTGTTTCGCCCCCTGCGCGCCTGGCACCTTTTCGGCATCAGAATCCCCATGACACCGGGGATCATCCCGGCACGGCGCGGCGATCTGGCACGTAAGATGGGCCACATGGTGGGGGAACATCTCCTCACCTCCGGTGATGTAGGGCGCACTCTGGACAAGCCCGAATTCCGTACTCAGGTGTACGACACCCTGGCGCACAAGCTGGATGCCTTTATCCAGCGCCCCCTCGGGGCTCCTATCAGTCTTGTGCCCCGGCGCCTGCAGCGCCGCGTTGGCGCCATTGTGGAGCAGATCACCGGCAGGATCGGTTCCAAGGTGGGGAAAGTGGTGCAGTCGGCGGTGTTTGCGCGTCGCCTTGAGCATCTGAGTACCCAGGCAGCGGAGGAACTACTTGGACGCGAGCTGCGCGAAGTCCTGGACCAGGACAGCTACATCCGCATGCGTACCCATGCAGCCAGCGCCATACAGGAGTGGCTCCAGCGACCGGAAACCCGCGATCAACTCCAACACTGGCTAGATACCCAGCTGGAGTCCTTCCTCAGCAGTGATACCAGCCTCGATGATCTGCTCCCGCAAGATATAAAAGAGCTCCTCACCGCAAAATTACACGCGCAGATACCCGCACTGGGACAGGAACTCATCCAGGCGATGCGTACGGGGGAGAACCGTGCGGAACTTGAGAAGATGGCACGTACAGGAGTGGACGGAGTCATTGAGTCCGTGGAGGGGCTCTCTGCTCTGGTGGGAGCACTGTTCGACATGAACATCATCTATGCGCGCCTGCCGGAATTTATTGATAAGGCGCTTGATTCCGTGGACGAGTGGCTCAAAACAGACGCAGCACATGACGCAATCGGAGCCGTGGTGGACAAGCGTATAGAGGAGTTAATCCAACGCCCGGCGTCCGAATGGGTCGAAGGATTAAGCTATGCGGAGGTTAGAAAACTCAAAAACAACCTGAATGAAGCAGCATATACGTTTTTAACTTCAGCCACGTTACATAATCATGTCCTGGAGCTCCTCGATGCCGCCTTCACCCAGCATGGTCATCGCACTCTGGGGGAGTTGAGCTCCCCGCTCCTGGGCGACAAAGCCGCCGGCCGTGCCGAACGTCTCGGTGCGGAGGCAAGTCGCTACATCCTCAACTTTCTACACTCGGATAAATTTTCCCGTACCAGCAGCGCATGGATGGAACGCATGGCAAACCAACTGGTGTACGAGCGTCCCCTTGGCACCCTGGCGACATATCTTCCCAGTGATGCGCGCGAAGAGTTGTATCAGGGGCTGATGCGCCAGTTCATCCTCCTGTTGAAAAAAGAGCTCCCCCCGTTGGTGGAAAGCCTCAATGTGGCGCGCATTGTGGAGGATAAGGTGAACCAGCTTGACCTTTTAGAGGTGGAAGACCTCCTCATGGGGATCATGCGCGAGCAGTTCCGCTACATCAATATGTTCGGCGCACTCCTCGGCTTCATCCTCGGGCTGCTTAATCTGGTGCTGCTGTATATGTAAGATTATACAAAACATGCAGATCACTCGGTTTCAGATCCTGGTCCACCTCTGCGTCTGCTTTGAATTGCATGGGCGTTGTCCAGAAGCTCCATGGTCTCTGACCAGTACCCACGGCACAGCTCGATAAACGCCTTTCTCCCGGCATTACACGGAAAGCATTGCAGGCTCTGTATCCGCTCAAGATCAGAAATATTGCTCTGGTAATCTGAAATGGTTTTTTTGTAGCGCTGCCGATCAGCTTCCGGCACAACAATGGGTGGGAACCCTGCCTTAAGGACAGGGAGATTGCAAAGGAGGCGCGCCATTCGGCCGTTGCCGTCAAAGAACGGATGAATAGTCACAAAGTCAAGATGCAGATCGGCATATGCGCCCAGGGCAGCATCGCGTGACAGAGGCTGTTGCAGAGCCTGGTTTAATTTTTGCAGCCATTCAGCCATCAAGGCAGGTGTTTTGCTGGTAGCAGGGTACTGACGCCACTTCTGTTTACCCTGGGGATCAATATAGTTGGTAAAGTTATCCTCAGCTTTCCACGCTCCTACCGGGCGATATACATCCAGTACAGGATCAATCAGCATAACTCTGTGGAGCGCAAAGATATCCTCCTCAGCAATGCTATCTTTTTCTACCAGTTGATAGACAACTTCAATCGCTTTCGCATGCCCGATTACATCCTGATGATCGCGTATAGGCTTGCCCGCAACGGTAAGCCCCTCTTCCAGAATAAACTCGGTATCACCCAGGGTTAGGCTGTTCCCCTCGATAGCTGTAGAGGTGTGAGTCCAGAGGTTCCTGATCTGCTTGAGCAATATCTCTTTTATATCCCGATCCAGACACGCGTAGAATTTACCCCCCATATTACCTCCCGGATTCGTGGCTGAACGCTTCTATATCCACTCTACATCATCCCTTAATCACTGCTTCTGCTGACGCAGGCGCATACCCACCCAGCGGCGCGCAAATTGAAATGCCGTACGTCCGCAGCGTTTGCTTTTATCGTGCGAGCTTACTCCAGTCCGGTTACATAGTTGAACTGGGTCGTACCCGGAACCTTGCGCCCCTGGCGATACGTATCCAGCACCTGTTTCCCCTCCGGGCTGAACACCCCGAGGTGCGACAGATCCAGCACGGCGCCGCGAGATCCTGCCTCCATCAGCTCCCGCGTATATTCACACAGGGAGAAGTCACCCTCTGCACTTAAAACCGTCAACCCCGCGCTGGTGCGCACGCGGTATTGGTCACCGCGATCGGAGACAATGGGCTTATCCCCCTTTATTTTGGGGATCTTAATTCTGGAGGTGAGCATAGCGATACTGCTGTACACCAGGACGCGCAGAGGCAATTCGTTACTGTTGCGCACCACTGAAGCCATATTCGTAGAATCATCTTCGAGGTAAAGTTCTCCCGATGAGGCGCCGAGCTGGTGCCAGGCGCGCGCGGCATAACTGTTGAGGCAAAACAGGCGATAGCTGGTCTCCAATTGCACCTCTGGATGCTTGCTGAAGAGGCGGAAGTGGCTGATATTGTTAAGACGGAACTGCTCAAATCCGCAGCTGATGAGGTAGTGTACCGCCTGCTGCAGACCCTCCCATTCGCGGTCAAACACAATAAAGGGGATATCCCACACCACGCTGCGCTGCTGGCGGGGGGAAACCTTCCAGCGCCGGTGCATCACCGCCGCGCTCAGAGGAACAATCACCCTCTCCACATCCGGGGTTTCCATGGCACGCATTTCGCGCAGATCCCTCACTATCAAGGAGGTATCCGGGGGGAGCATTTCCCCCGGCACGGCGGGGCGTAGATCCGCCAGGGCGCGCTGCCGTTGTTCTTTGCGCCGGCGATTCAACTCTGTACTTAGATCGGTATCGAGGCTGGCGTAAAATTCGCGCCGGATCTGTTTGAGTTGCTTGGGCGGAATAATTACCGCAGGCAATTCCTCCATCTCAAGGTTGCGCAACTGAAAAGAGTGGTTGCCGCTCTGGCCAAACACCTGCTCCAGCGTAGCGGCATCGAGAGGGCTCTGCTGCGCGGGAAACACCTCCACTGTGTAGCTTGTGCTTAACTCCACTCCATCCACCTGCGCATGGAGGTGCAGCTTATCATCCTGCAACGCAACCTTCAGATCCAGGGGGCGTGCCGGAGGCTTTACCTGCTGGAGGCGCTTGCGACACGCCGTATCACTCATGGAGAACGCCTGCTGCGACGACACCTTGTACACCGCGTCCCCCACACGGAAGCGATCCTTGAACGGTGTTGCGGCACATACCAGCCCGGGGCCCATGGCATTGACCTTCCCCTTCGGGGCAAACATCTGCTTAACGGTAAATGCGGTCCCCACCTGGTCATTGCGCGGCTGTACCCGCACCCGATCGCCCAGGAGCACCTTATCCTTACTCTTGAAACTCAGGCGCCCTCCATCCACGCGGGTGACATCCCCGAGAAAGCGTCCCGTGGAACCGCGCCGCTGCGGAGTAGCGAGGTCTGCCGGTTGCTCCCCGCTCAAAAACCCCTGGGTGGGAGTACGCCCGAAGGAGTACTTGAGCAACTTACGCGCTTTCTCCCGCGCGGCGTTTTGCTGCGCCGGCGGCGCATCCATCACAAGGCGATAAGCGCTTACTACATTTGCGACATATTCCGCGCTCTTCATGCGCCCTTCGATCTTGAAACTGCTCACTCCGGCCTGTTCGAGATCGGGGAGTAGATCAATTACCGAAAGGTCGTTGGGGGAAAAATAGTACCCGTGTTTGCCCCCCACGTTGTAGCGCCGTCGACACGGCTGCGCACAGCGTCCGCGGTTGCCGCTTTTCCCGCCCAGATAGGAGGAGAACATGCACTGGCCGGAAAAGCAGAAACACAGCGCTCCGTGGATAAAATGCTCCAACTCCATTTGAGTCCGGGAGCGTATATGTGCTACCTCCTCCAGGGTAAGTTCACGCGCGAGAACTGCGCGGGTGAAGCCCATCTGCTCCAGCTGCTTCACTCCGGCAGCATTGTGTACCGTCATCTGGGTCGATGCATGGAGCTCAAGTTCCGGAAAGTGCTCGCGTGCGAGACGCCAGACCGCCAGATCCTGCAGAATTACCGCGTCCACCCGTGCTTCACTAACGGTGGAGAGCATATCCACTAGCTGGGGCAGCTCTTCCTCCTTAACCAGGGTGTTGATGGTTACAAACAGCTTGCGCCCGCGCTCATGCGCATATGCACTCATGGCAGAGAGATCCTGGACGGAGAAGTTTTTGGCCTTAGCGCGCGCAGAAAATGAATGCAAGCCGCAATACACCGCATCGGCCCCGGCCTCCATGGCAGCAAAAAACGCTTCCAGGCTCCCCGCCGGGGCAAGGAGTTCGGCCTTTACCGGCCCTGTCGGTGCAGGAGCAACGGGATTCGATTCCGCCCTTTGTTTTTTCTGCCCTGCATGCTTACGTGCCGGCTGCTTGTGCTTTGGTGCTGTTTTTTTACTCAATGAACTCTTCTCCGGAAAATTAAAAGCGACTTAACAAATGTGTGATCGGGGCAACAACCAGGGCAGACACGTCGGTCTGCCCCTACGATTATACTACCGTCGGCGCAGAACCCGAGCCCAGTCGCAGGATCTACTGTAGGGGCGCACCGATGTGTGAGCCCAGGTTTGCAACGCAACAAACGTATGCATGGGACAACGACCATGGGCAGACACATCGGTCTGCCCATACTATAGCACCCGTGCTTCTCCACCCCCAACGCAAAAAGCCCCTCCGACTGGAGAGGCTTTTTGCTTCTTGCACTTATAAGGCTCTGAATGTCAGGCCGGGCTGCTGTCGGGTAAGGAGAAACCATTGCTGGTTTCCCCTCCCCTCAGAACCGTACGTGCGAGTTTCCCCGCATACGGCTCAAGCCTTTATAAGGCCCCGGATTAGTCGGACCCGGTCACTCCGCAGTCAAGAGCGGCCCGTCAACGCAGCGCCAGACAATCGTATTGGACCGCTTTCGGACG
>JAWOFA010000047.1:0-11335 GCA_046482505.1 Desulfuromonadaceae bacterium
TGTCACAGCATACTTCAGCATCTGCGCCGCCGCCCTGCCTGCCTGTTCCCGGGTTTCATCCTTTATCTGTTCCAGCAGAGGGCCACTTGTTTCAATGGCGCTGCACTGCAGGTAGAGGCGCATGCCCCGAAACGCCATGACTGAAGCCCCCGGCACCATCAGCATGAGCATGGCGTCGGGGTTTTGCCGGAGGTTGTGCAGGGTATGATTCTCCCCCAGTCCCAGGGTTATCTCATCAGTGCGTAACTGCACCGAGCCGAAAACCGCACTGTTGGGGATGCCATCCGCGTCTACCGTGCTCAGGGTGCACAGATGTGCCGGGTCGTCGAGTAATGTCCGTATCTTATTAAGGTCTATGCTCCGTTCCATCATCATCTCCTCGAAAATGCTACTTCTAAAGTTGCTCTCGACATTATCGAATTATCGCGTTAAGCATAGCGTATGAAATATCCATCCTTTACTCAAGAAAATCCCCCTCTTGCGCTGTATGCTCTGCTCGCCACCGCGAGTTCCGGTTTCGGCCAGACCTTTTTTGTCTCGGTGTTCGGCGCGAGTTTACGCCATGAGTTCACCCTGAGTAACAGTGCGTACGGGTTGATCTACGGGATTGCAACCCTGTGTTCGGCTGCGCTGCTGATTCGTGCAGGTGCGCTAGCTGATCGATGGGAACTTGCACACGTTACTACTCTGGCTCTGGTACTTCTTGCAGGCGGGTGCGTAATGCTGGGGCTTGCAACGCATTGGCTTGTCCTTATCCCCGGATTTTTGCTCATCCGCCTTGGTGGTCAGGCAATGCTTACCCATCTGGGGATGACGGCAGCGGGGCGCTATTTCAGTCTGGGGCGGGGGAGGATCATGGCTCTTACCGCCGCCGGGTTTCCCCTTGCAGAAGCTATATTGCCTGCGAGTGCAGGTTTTGTGCTGGCACAGAACTGGTGGGGCGGATGGCGCCTGCCCTGGTTTGGTGCGGCCGGGTTTCTTATTCTCGTGGTGCTGCCAATACTCTTTTGGCTGGCCCGCGGGGCACAGCATCCCGCAAAGATGAGTTCCGGAGGTTATTCTACGGAGACAGACAGCCTGTCCCGCGCTCAGGTGCTCAGAGATCCCGGCTTTTACCTGGTGCTGCCTGCGACCCTTGCAGCACCCTTCAGTGTGACTGCGATAATGTTTCATCAAAGCTCTATCGGAGAATTGCGCGGCTGGTCTCTTGAGGTGATTGCCACCTCCTTGAGCTGTTTTGCCCTGGGGCATTTTGTGAGTCTTTTCGTCGCCGGGCCCCTCATCGACCGTTTGGGGGCTCAGCGCTCGCTTCCGCTGGTGCTGGTGCCCATGTGGTGCGGACTGCTGGTGCTTGTCTTTAGCGCATCTCACTGGACTCCATACCTGTATCTCGCGCTCGTGGGAACTACTCTGGGGGGTTCAGGCGCAGCAAGCGGGGCGCTCTGGCCGGAACGTTACGGTACGTGCCACATTGGAGCCATCCGCTCCGTGGCCCAGGCGGCATTGGTTTTTTCCACTGCACTTGCACCCTTTTTAGCCGGCTATATCCTCGATGCCACTCTATCGGCGGAAATCCTTGCCATATTTCTGGCCACCACCATTATTGTGGTTGGGGTGTTGGTTCACTTTGCTCCTCCCGTTTCGAATAAATAAACCAGCTAACAACCCCCCTCTCCAACAATTATGTGATAAACTGAAGAATTAATGTTGTTTTTCAGAAGGTCATCTTTTGATGCTTTCTCCAAAAATCATAAGATGGCTAAGCAAAAATTTCGACCTACAAGGCCTGGTGGTTTTTCAGGGACGAAGGCATACATCTGGTATGTCGAGGTCCTGAAAAAAACTCCGTAACGCCGTAGGGCGGACTTTTGCGACGCCATCATCTTTTAAACCGGAGATAGCCCATGGCTCCCCAGGCCGTTTCATGGCAGCGCTTTATTTATCTCAGGCGCTCTTTAACTGCAGCACTCCTCTTTCTTTTGTTCTCGCTCTTATGGGGCGGAGTTGCGACAGCTGAAGATATTACCCTTAAAGTCGGGGTGTATCAGAACCCTCCCAAGGTGTTTATCGACGATACGGGTGAAGCCGCAGGGATCTTTGTCGATATCATTGAAGCCGTTGCTGCACGCGAAGGGTGGGAGATTGAATATGTCTCCGGTTCGTGGAATCGGGGATTGCAGCGGCTGCGTTCCGGAATCATTGACCTTATGCCGGATGTGGCCCATACCCCCAGCCGCGCAGGTTGGTTCTCATATGGAGAGGAACCTGTCCTCTCCGACTGGTTTCAGGTGTATGTCCCCGCCCACAGTGAAATCAGCAGCATGGTTGATCTGAACCATAAAAGGGTGGCAGTGCTGGAAGCATCGGTACAGAAAGAGGCTTTTGAGCATCTGCTGCAGTCTTTTGATTTCAGCATTGAAATTGTCCCTCTGCCGGATTATTCCACCATTTTCAGCAGGGTGGAAAATGGTGGTCTAGATGCTGCTATAACCAATCGTTTTCATGGAGTGACCTTTGCGACTCAGTTCAATCTGCGCGAAACCGCTGTCATGTTTCACCCCACCCGCCTCTTTTTTGCCGCACCACCTAAGGAGAACGAAAGTGTTCTTGCCGCAATTGACACCCATTTACGCCGCCTGAAGCAGGATCCGTCTTCTGTATATCATGACAGTCTGCGCCGCTGGACCTCGGAGCAGATAAAATATGAATTTCCTTCGTGGGTAAAAGGTGCAGCAGTCCTGGGTTTGATAGTTGCCGGATTTGCCATCCTTGGGAATATAGTGCTCAAAAAGCAGGTGAATGTACGTACGCGCGAGCTCAATAAAGCCAATGAGCACATGGAGAGGCGGATCGAAGAGAGGACCGCGGAACTCGAAGCAGCTATGGAAAAGGCCCAGTCTGCCGACCAGGTTAAAAGCGCTTTTATGGCGTCTATGAGCCACGAATTGCGGACCCCGCTGAACTCGATTATCGGGTTTACCGGTATCTTGCTCCAGGAGCTGCCAGGTCCTCTTAATGGAGAACAGCGCAACCAGATGCACCTGGTGCAGAAGAGCTCGCGCCACCTCCTGACCCTTATTAATGATGTGCTGGATATATCCAAAATTGAGGCAGGGCAGTTGGAACTTTCACCCACTACCTTTGAGGTACGCACATCGATTGAAAAAATGCTCGCCATAATAGAGCCCCTGGCCACGGAAAAGGATCTGACTCTGCAGTGTCGTATTGCTCCCGAAGTAGGCCTGATAAGCACCGACCAGCGCCGCCTGGAACAGATCCTCCTCAACCTCTTGAGCAATGCGGTCAAATTCACCGATAGCGGACAGGTCGGAGTAGATTGCTATTGCGTGGAGGATGGCTATGTGGTTGAAGTCAACGACAGTGGTATCGGGATTGCCGAAGAGCATATTCCCGAGCTGTTTTGCGCGTTTTATCAGGTCGATAGCGGCCTTGCCCGCAGGCATGAAGGAACCGGCCTGGGGCTGTATATCTGCAAAAAGCTTGTTGACATGATGGGTGGGAGCATTCAGGTTGAGAGCAGATCCGGAATCGGTACTACATTTCGTATTCAATTACCACATCGCATGGGATGATAGAGATGAGTAGCCGCCTGTTAATCGTTGAGGACAATCCGCAAAACCGCTATATGATGAGCTTTTTGCTCGAACACAGCGGGTTCGAAATCATTGTGGCAGAAGATGGCCCCGATGGTATAAACGCGGCTCTGAATCATCTGCCTGATGCAATCCTGCTGGATATCCAGCTTCCGGGCATGGATGGCTACGCTGTAGCATCAGAGCTAAAAAACCATTCCGAGCTTCAGAACATTCCTATAATTGCGGTTACATCCTTCGCCATGGTAGGAGACAGGGAACGAATCCTCGCTGCCGGTGCCACCGGGTATATCGAAAAACCTATCGATCCGGATAATTTTGTTGACCAGATAAGGGCCTATCTTGCAGGAGCAGAGCGTGAACGTACTGATTGTAGATGATAACAGCGACAGCCTGTATATGCTTGAATCCCTCTTTAGGGGCCATGGATGTACGGCTTATAGTGCCGGTGATGGAATTGCCGCGCTGGAGATAATCCGCACAGAGCCTGTGGAGGTGATTGTCAGCGATGTATTGATGCCGCGCATGGATGGGTTTCAGCTATGTCGCAGTGTTAAAACTGATTCACGCCTGCGGCATATCCCCTTTATTGTCTATACAGCTACCTACACCAGCCCACAGGATGAGTCATATGCCAGGAAACTGGGGGCCGAGCGCTTTATCCAGAAACCTTCCGAGCCGGAGGAGTTCCTGGCTACAGTGCGGACAGTGGTAAAAGAGGCCGAAAGCAAGACACATACAGTCACACATGAAACACCCATGAATGAAGAGGAATCCCTGCGTCTCTACAGTGAGCGTCTTGCGGAACGTCTGCAGCTGAAGGTAGACGAGGTAGAGCAGGAGCTGCAGGCGCGGCGCGCAGCCGAACAGCGGTTGCACGAGAGTGAAAAAATGTTCCGCTCCCTGATGGAAAATGTAGATGACCTGGTATATGCGGGCAGCAGTGAGGGGGTCTTCACCTATGTGTCGCCGAACTGGAAGGATGACCTCGGGATTGACCCGGACAATGTTATAGGGCAGCCATTCAGTGTCTTCGAACCATATCTGCATCCCGATGATGCGAATAACTGTTGGGGGATCGCTCCTGCGGTGTTTAACACCGGTGAAAGCTATTTGAGCCCCGAATACCGGGTACTCTATGCGGATGGATCCTGGCGCTGGCATGTGTCCAATGCTGCCCCTCTTAAAGATAGAGATGGCAGGGTATATGGTCTTGTCGGAGTTGCGCGTGATATTACAGAGCGCAAGGAGGCCGAGGAACAGCTGCGTGAAAGCGAAGAGCGCTTCAGGAGTATCTATGAGCATACCACCATGGGACTCACTCAGGTTTCCCTCGATTTCAGAATACAACATGCCAATCAGGCATATTGCGACATGCTAGGCTATACACCTGATGAAATAGTGGGGATGCATCTTAAAGAGATTACCCAGCCGGAAACCCTGGAGGAAAACCTGGAAAAGCAGGAAAAACTTGGGCGTGGTGAGATCGACCACTTCCGCATGGAAAAGTGCTTTAAGCAAAAGGATGGCCACACGGTCTACGGTATCCTTGATGCCAACCTGATACGTGATAAAGAGGGACAGCCGCAGTATTTCCTCGGCAGCGTTGTTGACATCACCGAACGCAAAGAGCTCGAGCAGCAACTCCTGCAGGCGCAGAAGCTCGAATCCATCGGGCGCCTCGCCGGCGGGGTTGCCCACGACTACAACAACATGCTCGGGGTGATCCTCGGCAGCGCCGAACTCGCCCTCAACAGCGTCACCAACGACCACCCTGTTCACTCCAAGCTCGAACAGATCCGCAGCGCCGCACGCCGCAGCGCCGACATCACCCGTCAGCTCCTCGCCTTCGCACGCAAGCAGACCGTAGCCCCCAAAGTGATTGAGCTCAACACCTCCCTGGAGGGGATGCTCAAGATGCTCCATCGCCTCATCGGCGAAGAGATAGACCTCTCCTGGCGCCCCGGCACCAACCTCGACCCCGTCGAAATCGACCCCGTACAACTCGATCAGCTCCTCGCCAACCTCTGCGTCAACGCACGCGACGCCATCAGCGGCAGCGGCAAAATCACCATCGAAACCGCCAATGTCGAGTTCGACACCACCTACTGCGCCCGGCACCAGGGGTTCAAGCCCGGTCACTACGTCATGCTCGCCGTCAGCGACAACGGCTGCGGCATGGACAAACAGACTCAGGCCAACATCTACGAGCCCTTCTACACCACCAAAGACACCGGCAAAGGCACCGGCCTCGGCCTCGCCACCGTCTACGGCATCGTCAAGCAGAACCAGGGCTTCATCAACCTCTACAGCGAACCCGGCAGCGGCACCACCTTCCGCATCTATCTCCCGCGTCATGCACAAGAAGCCGCAGCAGAACCCGAGACCCCACAGTCTCCCGCACTCCCCGCAGGCCACGGCCAGCAGATCCTCGTAGTCGAAGACGAACCCACCATGCTCGAACTCACCAGCATGATGCTCGAAGAACTCGGCTACCAGCCCATCCAGGCAGGCACCCCCGCAGAAGCCCTCGAACTGGCACAACAGAACCCGGAGATCACCCTGCTCCTCACCGACGTGGTAATGCCCGGAATGAACGGACGCGAACTTGCGCGCCAACTTCAGGAGCAGCAGCCACCACTCAAGGTCCTGTACATGTCCGGCTACACAGCCAACGTAATCGCGCACCACGGCGTGCTCGAAAAGGGGCTCGACTTCATCCAGAAGCCCTTTTCCCTGCAGGATCTGGCGGATAAGATGGAGGAGGTGATGTAAGAAGCGCTACTTTGTGTGCCCGCCCTGTTCCGCGCCACCCCATATCGGGTCATACGCAAACTGATCACGTAAGCGTGCTTCCGGGTTCTGCTGCAGGAACTCCTCTTTATTGAAGGTAAACAGGTAGTTGGCGCAATACTCCTCCAATACCGCGTACGCCTCATTTATAAGGCGTATCTTCTCCCCATCCACGTCTGCGTTGTGGTCCGGGTGGTACTGACGCAGCAACTCGCGGTGGCGTTTTTTTATCTGTGCATAACTGGCTTTCTCTTTGAGGCCGAAAATATTACACGCGTGCTCTAGGTCTAGAAATTCCATATTATTCCCGAATGTTGGCAGGCAGAATCAGTATTTAATTTAATCCCACTCGATTTAATATCTCAATCTCTTTAATGTCAAGCGCGCGCTTGTTGCTGTACATTTGTCTATGAAGCGTTAAAATGCGAGTATCTAACTGGAATTGCTCTATATCTGCGTGCTCCAGCATGTGTATGGTGTATATGGGGTTTTGGAATATGTCAAATACAGGAAGCAATATGGCAACGCAAACACAAACATCTTCAGTAGACGCAACAGATGACGCTCCGCCGCTGTGGGAGTTTGTATCACCGGGGGCTTTTGTTGCACCCAGAAGCAGCTCGGAACAGATTGTGCGCAGGTGGGGGGCGATCAAACGTCTGTTCAAGCGCGATTCCGCGGTGGATGAAAGCCCGTTCAAACCGGAATCGGAATTGCAGCGCCTGCCAACCGACCTGCTACAGCGCCTTACCGGACCGGTGGATTGGAGTGGTGCGCTTTCGGCGTTGACAGAGGCTCTCGATGGCTGGAGTGGAAGTGGCGGAGAGCCCAGAGTGGTTTTTGTGGTGGGGCCGCCCTGGAGTGGACATGCGGATATTTTACGCGCGTGGGCCGCTGCACGTCAGGCTCCATGTATCGGGCCTCCTAACTATGTGGATATTCTGCAGCAAAACCGCACCTGGCTGCAACTTCCACAACCAGGGAACAGCCCCTGGGTCATGCCCGAGTTGGAGCGTTGTTATCTGCGCCATGCCGAGGGGCTCGATCTAGTGCGCCATTTTCTCGAGCAGGTGATGCGGGGGGCTTATGGCCCGGGGATTATAGGGTGTGACAGTTGGGCATGGGCATACCTGCAACATGTATGGCCGGCACAGTGCTCCAGCGTTCTTACCCTGCAGGCGTTTGATGGTGCGCGCCTCACCCGCCTTCTACGCCAGTTGAGTGTGGCGCGGGTCAGTACAGCGTATTGTTTTAAGAATGCAAGTAACGGACATACAGTGTTGTGTGCAGAGGATGAATCCGATGGCCAGGTGAGTGCGGCCATTGTGCAGCTTGCGGTGCGTGCACGTGGTAATGTAGGGCTGGCATTGCATTATTGGCGCGATGCCCTGCGCTCCGAACCGGAGTCTTCGGAGGATAAGGAAGATGACGCGGATGCCGGTGAATCGAGTGAGGATGACGGCCCCACGGTGTGGGTTGCTGCTTTACCGGCAAGCCCGATACCCCCTGATGACGACACCGATCTTATCGCTTTTATCCTCCATACCCTGCTTCTCCATCGCGGTTTGCCGGAAGAGTTGCTTCCCCGGGTTCTGCCTGTGTCACGTCAGCATATAATGGCGGCATTATTACGTCTGCAGGGGCTGGGAATAGTAGAAGAGCATGAGCAGTTCTGGTATGTCGCGCCGCTCGCATATGTCGGAGCTTCTACCTACCTGCGTGAACGTAACTATCTCTTGAGTCAGTTTGGGGGGTGAGAGTGGAAAACGTCAAGATATCAGATATATTCAACACCCTTGAGGCCTCTTCAGTGCTTCAACTTGCTCTGATTCTGACCGGTGCCATAGCAAGTATTGTAGTGTTGCAGAAGGTGCTCCCCTGGATTGCCGCGCAATTGCATGATCAGCGGCGTCACTTTATTCTTGCGCTCGTGCCGCTATTACGTCTGATCATCATCGTGGCGGCTTTTCTCTTCAGCGTTCCCCTCATTATAGAACCATCACTGCAGAATATGGTGGCCCTTTTCGGTTCTCTGGGGCTCGCACTCGGTTTTGCTCTTAAAGATTATGCCAGTAGCCTGATCGCCGGGATTGTCGCTACCGGAGAGCGGCCCTATCGCAACGGGGACTGGATTGAGATCGGGGGGAGATACGGAGAGGTGACCCATGTAGGGTTGCGCACGGTACAGGTTACCAGCGCAGATGATACTCTGTATCACATCCCGCATCTGAAGATCTGGAATGAGTTGATCGCCAATGCCAACAACGGTACTCCCAGGCTTCAGGTCGTGGCGGATTTTTACCTTAACCCCTATCATGACGGGGGAAAAGCGCGGGATATTCTGTACGATGTGGCCTTAAGCAGTGCGTATGTGTCATTGAGGGAGCCCATAGCGGTGATATTGAAGGAAAAGCCCTGGGGAACTCACTATCGGGTGAAGGCCTACCCGGTTGATCCGAAACAGCAGTTTCGTTTTATTACAGATCTGAGCATTCGCGGGCGTGAGATTCTGCAGAAACGGGGGGTTGAATTTGCCCGGGCGACATTGACTTCGGTGCCGGAATAGAGGGGGGTGTGTAAAATCAGGCAACAGCCCCGGACCAGCGCAGAGATTCAATCGTGACGGCTGGAGTGGAGACGCGAGGAGGCTGCTGCTCATTCTCATTTTCACCGCCCGCAGGAGCTGCCGAATCTGACGGTGCCGCTGTCTGGGCGGTGGTGGCGCCGCTTTGTTCCATGCGTAGATCCATCCGAGCCTGAGCCGCTATCTGAGAAGCGCGCGAGGCTACACGGCGGTCCTGCGCCGAAGGCTGGGCCGGAGCCAGCGCTGCAGCCTGAACCTGCTCCATCTTGTCAATGGTTTCCTGCGGGTCACCTTTGACCTCGCTCAGATCGATATTTACCTCACCGGAAACCGCATAGCGTTTCCCGTCCGGGCCTGTTTCATATTCCAGAGTGGGTGCGCCGGCATACTGGCCCCCCACAGCGGCGTGGGCTGCTTCATGGGTGCGAACCACCTGGTCGCGCTGTTTTAATTCCTGCACCTCCTGCTGCTCTTCCGGGGGGATGTCTTCCCCCCTCATGCCTGACGGCGCGCCTGAAGAAGCGTCCTCTGGTGCGTCCTCCTCACCTTTGTCTGCCTCAGTTGGTTGTGTGTCTGAGCTGTTGGCGGCAGCATCTGCACTGTCTGCTACGTTGTCTTCTACGCTGTTTTCAGTGGGATTTTGTTCCGCTCTGGGGTTGTTCCCCGCCGGGCCGGTAGCCGTGCGTGGGTTTTGTTCACGGGCGTCGGTGGCGGCATTTGAATTCTGCTCTGAAAGTTGGCGTGCTGCGGGGCTGAGTTCAACCCTGTCAGCATCGGCAGGAAACACGGGCTGGCCGGTGCTGCTCTGTCCGGGGCGTGCGTCCCTGTTCCGGTTGGGATCAGCATCCCCGGGTGCAGTTGGACGAATGCGCGCATCAGGATCGATCCCCGATGCGGTTCCTGCCCCGCCAATCATAGCCGGATTTATGTAAGGGGTGCTGCCCAACATGGAAATCCCCTGTGGTTAAGCGTTGATTGTCTATACATACTTATGCCCAGTATCACTTCTATTATTACCACTGTAACAACGTTTTTTCCAGTTCATTTGTATCTGTTTTGTCATATTCGCTGTATTTGAATATAGAGAAAGCATATTTGATGATTGACAGAACACCGTCCTTTTTTGCATTCTGTGGAAGCGAATGAGAATCGTTCTCGATTACATGATTGAAATGGTCGGGTTTGGGATGCACTTGCCCGACGGGGGACGTGCAGAAGTGGGGAGGGGATAAGTTTATGCAGTTGAACCGCAGAGATTTTCTGAAACTTGGCGCTGCCGGGTTGACCGCAAGTGTGGTTAAGCCTGAAAGCACGCATGCGTGGGAATCAAAGGCACCACCGGATACGGAGTCCTTCAGCTGTCTTACGGATATCACGCGTTGCATCGGATGCCGCAAGTGCGAAAAGGCATGCAACGAAATCAATGAATTGCCTCCACCGGCGCAGGCGCTTGATGATCTGACCGTATTTGACCAGGTACGCCGCCCCGATGTGGGAAATTTTACCGTGGTTAATCGTTATCACAGCGGACGCGTGGATGAGGATGGGAAGCTGGTGCCCGACTACGTCAAGGTGCAGTGTATGCACTGTGTCGATCCTGCGTGTGTGTCGGCATGCATCACCGGCGCCATGAGCAAGAGTGATAATGGTGCGGTGCACTACGATGCAGCCAGGTGTATAGGGTGCCGCTACTGCATGGTGGCGTGTCCGTTTGAGATCCCGGCGTATGAGTACCACAAGCCCATCACCCCGCGCGTGATGAAATGCACTCTGTGTGAAGCCGAGTTTACCCGGAACAAGCGTCCCCCGGCGTGCGCAACCATATGCCCTACTGAAGCGATCACGTTCGGGAAACGCTCAACCCTGCTTGAACTGGCACATAAGCGCCTGGAGCAGAACCCCGCCCGTTATGAGCCGCATATCTACGGCGAAAAAGAGGTCGGCGGCACCGCGTGGATGTATATATCCGGGGTGCCGTTTGCCAAACTCGGCTTTCTGCAGCTGCCGCATAAACCGCTACCCAAACTGAGCGAGACATTGCAGCATTCGCTCTTCAGCTATCTGTGGTCACCGGCGTTGCTCTTTACCATTCTGAGTATCGTGCTGTTTAAAAAAGGAAAGCACGAGGCCCTGGAACGTTTTGAAGATACGAAGAAAGAGGAGGGGAGTCATGAGTGATCCGGGTGTACATCGGTCTGTGCCGTTACGCCGCCCCCTGTGGACCCCCGGGTGCCCGGTTTGATGTTTGCACAAAAAAGTTCACCACATATCGCAATGACCCGAGAGATCCAAACAGCCTTGCAGAAAATTACGCACAATCCATATTTGCCGATCAATCCGGAAC
>JAWOFA010000008.1:0-5587 GCA_046482505.1 Desulfuromonadaceae bacterium
CTATCTCTGCCCATACGGGCGAACAGGTGGTGATCCCTCTGAACATGGCGGATGGAGCCTTGCTCGGGGTTGGCAAGGGCAATCGGGAATACAATTATTCAGCTCCGCACGGAGCCGGACGATGCTGCAGCCGCCGCGAAATGCAGCGTCAACTCAAACGTGGGGATTATTCCCTGGAGGAGTATGCGCATGCCATGCAGGGGATATTCTCCACCTCCATCAATGCCAGCACCTTTGATGAAAGTCCGTTTGCGTATAAGAATCCAGATATGATTGAGGCCTATCTGTCCGAAACGGTAGAGATCAGCGCGAGGCTGAAACCTGTGTACAACCTGAAGGCGGAAGGATGAAAAACATGAATCTGAGTTTCAACCTTGAGGATGCGGCCCAGGTCGCGATTGGTTCCTTTGCCCTGGCTGTGCCGGTGGCATTTACCGAAGAGGCATGGCGCATGGGGGAAACACTCCCCTTACAGAACCTGGTGTTGATCTTTGTTCTGTCACTCTTTTTCCTCGGCCTGTTTGCCTATGGAAGTGTGTTTCAGGCAAGTATAGCCCATCGGGTGCCGGTGTTTCTGTGGCGCATTGTCATTGCATATCTCCTCGCGGCGTTCGTAGTGGCACTGGTGCTCCTAGCCCTGGATAAATTCCCTCTCCTTACCCATACCACAACAGCGCTCAAACGCCTGATAATTATCACCATGCCCGCATCCATGGGCGCCATTGTGGTGGATAGCTTCGACAAGGAGTAAACGCTATCAACATCAGTGTCCCAACTGATCCATCATGGGGATAAGGCGCGTGTAATCGGCGTATTCGAGGGTGCTGTGCCAGTTGCCGCTCAGCATCCCGATACTTATCCCGCCGGCATAGATCCCGAGCACAAGGAGGGGAAACACCCAGCGCGGTAGCGGCTTGCTCTCCAGCAGGGTGCCCATGTGCAGGCTGGTATGGGGGCAGGAATCAACGCATGTAAGACATCCGGTACACTCCACGCTCATTACGGTATCCTTGCGATGAACCGGTAACAGAGAAGGGCACGCCCGGGTACATTTCTCGCAGCTGGTGCAGGTCTCCTCATTGCGCCGGATCTTGAACGGACTCAGGATGCTTATGAGTCCGAGCATGGCGCCATAGGGGCACAGGTAGCGGCACCAGAAGTTCTTATACACGAATGACAGCGCCGCCGTTACCCCCACTACCCACAGGGTCAGTGCCGAAGGGGCGAGAAAGAAGTTCAGCATCTTCACATCGCTGATCGCCCAATACGGGGTCTGGAGAAAGTTGGCGATAGCGAAGGCAGGCATGTCGAGAAGGAGGATTTTGACAAAGAATCCGAGCAACAGGTATTTGAGACCTCGCAGGGGATAGTCAAGCCAGGTCCAGATCCTCCAGTTGCGCCCGAACATACGGCGTCCGGCCTTCCATGCCCCTTCCGACAGAGTGCCCACAGGGCACAGCCACGAGCAGAAGGACTTTTTAGCCACCAGACTCATAGCGATGAAGGTGAGGAGAAGGACCAGCGCTGCAGGATGGGTCGGGTCGAATTCGCCGCGAAACAGCCACAATTTAAGACTCGCGAGCCCCCCGATAGGGAGAAAACCGTCCACTCCGGTAGGGCGCGGCACAAAAGGGGCATCCGATCCCGGAGCAAAATGCGCCACAAACTGACCAAAGCGCCATCCGAGCCAGAGTATCCACAGCAGAAATGCCCACTGTACCACCTGGCGCCATATATTAGGCCGATGAGCCAGATTGTGTGCCAACGTGGCTATATTTTTACGCATATCCGATCCTTGTTGTGCCCCACTGGTTGAAAAAAAGCCTGCTGGACTCTAATGCCTGCATTCGGGCGAGTATAAAAGCGGCAGCGCCCGAGAGCAAGCTTTGCCTTTCTGTAGTATGGCACATCCTGATTCCCGGTTCATTTGATACAGGTCAAATTTTGCGTCTTGGGGGATTGATTGAAACAGACAGGGGCAATGTTTGTGGGCCTGGCTCTATATGGTGGTGATTCTGGAGTTGAGGTGGGGCTTTATTTTCGAATCAGGATCTTCTTCAATTTCTTCAGAGGCAGGCAGTTAATCACATCCGTGGCTTCGAGCCAGCCTCGGCGGGCCTGGTTTATGCCAAAGCGCATAAAATCAAGGCCGGAGATGCTGTGTGCATCGGTGTTAACCGCAGTCTTCAGCCCCATCCTCTTTGCCGTCATGCATGCATCATCGGTGAGATCCAAACGGTCAGGATGAGCATTGAGCTCCATAAAGCAACCCCGCTCTTTGGCGCCTTGCATGATCTTCTCCAGATCAACTGCATAGGACTCACGCGCATTGATAAGGCGTCCGGTGGGATGGGCCAGAATGTTGAAATAGGGGTTGTCCATGGCACGTAAAAGGCGTTCAGTTTGCTGGCTGCGCGATAGATCAAAATTGGAATGTATCGCACATACGGTGAAATCGAGTTTCTTCAACACCCTGTGAGGCAGATCAAGTGTACCGTCCCGCAGGATATCCACTTCTATGGATTTGAGGATCACGATATCCTCAAGCTTTTCATTTAACCTGTCGATTTCCTCCATCTGTTCCAGCAGGCGTTTTTCGTTAAGGCCGTGGGCCATAGCCATATGCTGCGAATGGTCGTTGATGGAGAAATATTCATAGCCCCGCCTTGTGGCTGCGTGCGCCATCTCTTCCAGGGTGTTTTTGCCATCAGTGGCTTTGGTATGACAGTGCAAGTCGCCGCGGATATCCTTCAGGGTAACCAGTTCGGGGAGTTTGCCTTCTTTTGCAGCATCCACTTCGCCCCGGTTCTCGCGCAGTTCCGGTTCGATATAGGGCAGATCGACCTGAGTATAGACATCCTTTTCTGTGTTGCCGGCGATACGTTTCTTACCCTTGAAGAGCCCATATTCATTGAGCTTGAGGTTTTGTTTCAGCGCTATGTTGCGTACTGCGATGTTATGTGCTTTGGAGCCGGTAAAATAATGCAGCGCCGCGCCGTAACTTTCTTCAGGCACCACGCGCAGATCAACCGAGAGCCCGGAGCGTAACCGGATCGTAGAGCGGGTATCGCCTTGGGAGATAACTTCTTTGACTTCAGTGTATGCGACAAAACGCTCCATGACATCGGTGTTATCTTGCGCTGTGGCGAGGATATCCAGATCCCCCACCGTCTCCTTACAGCGCCGGTAGCTGCCGGCGATAGTGAGGTCCTTGATCCCTTTGCTTTTCTTCAGGTGATTGCACAGAGATGTGGCGATATCGTGGGCTTCAATCAGTTTTATGCGCTTTTCGCTCTGGGTAAATTCCTCAACCCGGTTCCTGATCATCTGTTCTGTTTTTTTGCCGAAACCGGCAAGCTTGCGAATCTGGCCGTTGTGCGCAGCGCGTTTAAGCTCATCAAGGTTCTTGATGTTGAGTTCTTCATATAGTGCTTTGACGCGCTTGGGTCCCAGGCCGCGAATTTGCATAATCCCGCTCAATGCTGGAGGTGTGCGCGCGTGGACTTGTTCCAGCAGAGGCAGTCTGCCGGTTTTTACAATGGTCTTAATCTTTTCTGACAGGTCGTCACCGATATTGGGCAGATTGCTCAGGTCTTCACCCTGCTCGACCAGCTCCGCCATACCCCTGGTATGCTCGCGGATAGTGCGCGCACCATTGCGATAGGCGCGCACACGGAAGGGGTTGGAATCCTCAACCTCCAGCAGGTCAGCCAGTTCATCAAACAGATCGGCGATTTCCTTGTTATGTATAGACATAATGAGCGCACTCGTTCCTGATTTATTCTACCGGATTTGAATCACACCGCATTGTCTGGGTGTAACTCGCAGGGAATTCGAGCTGCTTATCCGCATCACGGATGGCACTGCGCATCCCTTCTTCGAGAACCGGATGGTAAAACGGCATGTTTAAAAGATCAGAAATTGTCATTTGCATGGTAATGCTCCAGGCGAACAGGTGCGCCAGATGTTCTCCCCCGGGAGCAAAGAGCTCGGCTCCAAGTAAGCGTCCGTTGTTTCGATCGGCGTAAATTCTGAGCATACCGTGGGCAGCATGCATGATGCGTGCGCGTCCCTGGTGTTCAAAATCGGCACTGCCAACCACGAAATCGCGTTTCTGTTCCCGGAGTTCCTGAAATGTACTTCCGGCAATTGCAACCGCAGGGGAGGTGAACGTGATAGCCAAAGGGGTGCGCCGGATGAAACACTCGGGTGAACTGCGGGTGGCATTAAAGCCGGCAATCCGGCCCTCGTCCACGGCTTCATGCAGCAGGGGTCTGACGCCATTGGCATCCCCTGCCATAAAAATCGGCAGGTCGTGTAATTTCAACGTTGATTGATCAAATCCAGGAAGACCCTTGTCGTCAAGGGTAACATCCAGATTTTCGAGACCGAGCCCTTGTACTGCAGGCTGCCGTCCAACAGAGATCAGAGCCTGGGTTACATCAATCGATTCATCCCCCACCTTGATACTTGCATGTGTTTCGCTCGCGTCCTGTATATCCGCGGGTGCAAACATAAGCGACATCTCGCGGGAAAAATGCTCAACGGCGTACTCCTGCACTTCCGGGTCAGTCAGTCCTCCAATCCCTCTGCCGGGATCTATCCCTGTAATATCTACCCCAAGCCGATGCAATGCCTGCCCCATTTCGAGGCCTATTGAACCAAGGCCTATAACGGCAAGACGTTCCGGGAGTTCTGCAAGATCGAAAAATTTATCAGTATCGAGCAGGTGGCTGGTGAACTTCTGCCATGGTTCAGGGATGACGGGTTCTGATCCTGTTGCGATGATGATGGTGTCAGCATTTAAGCGCTGTCCCTCCAGGTCAAGGACGTTGGGGGCGAGAAATCTGGCGCGCTTTTTTATGAAGTGCGTTTTCTCCCAACTCTGCATCCCTTTAAGAACCCCCGAGACAAAGTCGTCGCGCAAAGCGCGCACGTGCTTCATTATCTCAGCGCTATCGATCCCCGGAGAGGCGCCACTGTTCAGCCCCGGAGGTGAATGCATAATCTGGTGGTATGTATTGGCCATATGGATAAGCACCTTTGAAGGCATACAGCCTGTACGTGCGCACGTCGTTCCCAAGGGGCCAGGGTCGAGCACAACGTAGCTATCGGTTTGTCGGGCTACCTCACGTTGCGCGGTGAGACCCGCACTCCCGGCGCCTATTATCGCAACTTCAACGCTCATATTTGTGCTCATGGTTGCATACCTCCAATTGTGACTGATTCATGCCTGTTAAATGGCGGTTTTTTGCTCAGGATGAAATGAATTTTTGTATACATCGAACATAACAGATATGTCGCAAAACGCTACACCAGCCTTGTACAGGATATCGTCGTCTGGGTTTTGCGGAAAAACTGGCCTGGTTGACACAGTGGAAACTACTGATAGACATAAAAGATAGATATAGACGTTCTGCGGACGTTCATTCATGGAAAGGAGTTGAGATAAAGCCATGGAATCCAAACAGTCGTTTACTTTGGAATTGTCCAGTGTGAGCAATCTCGATGTTGATAAAGTCGGGGGGAAGAATGCTTCGCTGGGGGAAATGATTCAACATCTTCAGAACGCGGAAATTCGCGTACC
>JAWOFA010000087.1:0-4768 GCA_046482505.1 Desulfuromonadaceae bacterium
CAGCCCCCAGGCGGCGATTTCGGATACATCTGTTCCCTGGAGACGATACAGGGTTTCACTTCCCTGCAGTTGGGCGGTTTCAATCTCCCACGTTTCAGGGGTATGGTACTGGAGAGCGCGCACAGCCACCGGCAGATGCGTATCGGGGACCAGGTCCTGACGTTCCTGGAGCATAACACGCCCGAAGGCCCACTCCTGCAGAGCAACAGAGCTGCAATCCGCATGGACCTCAAGAACCTGACTCTGCCCCGGAGCAAGGGTGAAACTCTGCGGATAAATATCCAGGCTTAACCCAGTATCCGCCGCGACACTCACATCCCATGAAGTAGTATGGCTGGAAGCATTGCTCAGGGTGCGCGTCCAGGAACACTCTCCAAGACATGCTCCCTGCCCGAGGCTGGGCATATTGATCTTCGCGGGGTCACCTTTATCTCTATCCGGGGTGGTCCAGTACAGCTCAGGGTTGGCGTCGCGGTAGCCCTCGCCGCTTTCATCCAGAACCAGAGCGGCATGCATGGCGTTCCACGCATCCACGCGTCCTGCGCCCATATCAAAGGGGGTCGCGGGATCTCCTGCGGCGTTGCGACGGATATCCGTTTCACTCGTGGTCATCAGGGCGGACTGGGCCTGAGCCGGGCTCCAGTGCGGATGGCGCGCTTTCAGAAGCGCCAGCACTCCGGCAACATGGGGACTCGCCATGGATGTCCCCTGGTAAATGGCATATCCCAGACCGTCCACCACCGGAGCAAAGATGCTCGAACCCGGTGCCGCCATATCCGGCTTGATAAGCGAAGGGACCGCTTCGTTATAACCGCGCGAACTGAAAGCGGAAATCACATCTGCAGCCTTTTGATCGCTCAGGGTATAGGTGCCGGACAGGGTGGCCATCAGCTCCTCACCTTTGGCCTGAGATTCCTGTAGCCACTGTTTGAGGCGATCGCTATCTGGCTGACTGAGGTGGGTTGCCGGCAGCCAGTGCGCATCATTGGCAAGGGCGGAAGAATCTCCTTCGTCTACTTCAGCGTGGATCATCCCCCCGCCGCCGTTTTCAAGGACGTGGAGACTCTTGTCAACCCGCGCAACCTCACCGCGATCGCAGATCACAATTTCACCGTCGAACTCAGCGTCAAAATCACCCTCACACAGAGGATCGCCATAGTCCCCGGCATACACCACTGGGGCCGGGCCATATCCGCTGGACAGCCCCCTGCCGTGTAATTCTTCCAGCCCTTCTACCGGACCGGAAAAGGTAACACTGTTGCGGTACACCACATCGTGAGTACTGGAGGCCACCACATTCAGCCACGGCGCTACAGCTGGATCGCCGAGGGTGGCTTCATCCGGTCCGTCATTGCCCGCAGCGTTGGCTACCCACACCCGGCCTCGCGCGCACCGAGAAAGGGGAGCATTCTACCATTTTCACTCTCGACCCACGGATTGGTTGCGACACTCATGCCGATAGAATAGTTGACCACATCCACTTCATCGATAATAACCTGCTCTATAGCCGCCATAATTCCCGATGTACTTAAAACACCATCGGCACCTGCTACACTGTAGGATATGATATTGGCATGGGGTGCCACCCCGGAGATGTTGGCGGAAATGTTCAGCCCCGAAGGGGTGTGCACAACCGCGTCCTCGACGAAGTTGCCCGCTGCGGTGGCTGCGACATGACTGCCGTGACCGTCAAAATCCACCGGATTGTAGTTGTCCTCGGCAAAGGCCCAGGCACCGATGAGCTTGTTGTTACACTGAAAATTCGGGTTGTAAAGTCTGGTGTTGGAGGGATCGCACACCCCGTAGTAGCGCTCGCGCGGATTGGTATGGGTGTAGCCGTCTGCGCCGATTTCGGCAAAGGAGGGGCTGTGCGGACTGATGCCGGTGTCGATGATTCCCACGACAATACCTTCGCCCATGGTGCCCCCGGGGATGGAATCAGTGCCGCTGCCAAACCACACCTGTGGGGCATTGATCAGTGCCGCCCCCGGCGCGGTGTCCTTGTCACCGGGCCATTCGATACGCAGGCTTGAGCCTCCATCACTGCCACATGCTGCGGTGACCAGGAGCAATGCGGCCCCCGCAAGCCAGATGGGAGTGCGTCCGCGGCGCTGCAGCAGCGCATATCCCGCGAGACACAGCAGCGCAAGCCCCGCAACCAGCAGTGCCGGAGCAAAGCTGAACACCACCTTACCCCCGTGGCGATCTATCAAAGCAAGCAGAGCCTGATCCTCAAGCACGGCGCCTTTGCCTCCAGCGACACTCTGAACCTGATGCTGTCTATCCTGCGCGATGCTCTCCACTTCGGGGTGGCGCGCTATCTGTGCCGCCTCCGCCGTACTGAGGCGCAGGGCCATACCGTTGAAACTCAGTTCGTAGACATGCACCGGCTCCAAAGCGCGCCCCAGGGTCTGCTCCATCTGGGTCAGAATCTCAGTACGCTGCTGCTGCAGGAAATCTCTGTAACTGTGGACCGCAGCACTGCCCATATCCAGGCGCGAAGCTCCGGTAGCGCGCGGACTCGTGGGGGTATACCCCGGCACCCCGCCGCTATAGGTGGCTACCGGCTCAGAAGAGAGGCGCACTATATAGAGTGCTTGTTTATTCTTATCCTGACTCAGATCTTTACTCGTAAAACCAGTCTCACCTGGCTCAGGAACCATCGCTCCGAGCTCGAGAGGGAGGCCGAAAATCATACATAGAAGCAGGGGGATAAAAAAAATTCGTGCAAATTCAGAAAGAAATGTATAAGGGCGCATAAAACTTCCTTTAGGCTGGGGGATATCCTCTCAAGGCATCTGTGCATATAAGCGTAATTAATTGCATTGAACTGACTTTCAGTGCGTTACTTATCGTGCATTTGCACACTTTCTAACTTTAGCATCGAGTATTTTTCATTACCACCACTTCTTTAATCAGGGCGAAAAAATATTCATTCCCCTCAAATAATTAGGTCGATTCTTCTTCTATCCATAACTCGGGAAACTCTAACATATCTCCTCGCTATGCTGTGAATGCTGGCAGTATTCGCCCTGATCGTTACCCCGTCATTTGCCGCAACCTACGTTAAATCAGGCGGAACCAACGTAAGCGGGCATTACCGCTCAACGCCGGACAGCAGTTACAACAATAATTACTTGGGATTAAAGAAAAAAATGCCTAAATTCACAGACAGGTTCATCAAAAATCTTAAGCCCGAAGACAAGACCTATGATGTCCGTGAAGGAGACGGATTTTGTCTGCGGGTCTATCCTTCCGGCAAAAAATCCTTCTTCTTTGCATACCGGTTTCAGAACAAGCGCAACCGACTTACCCTCGGAAGTTACCCGGCAATGAGCTTAAAAGATGCCAGACTTGAGCATCGAAAAGCTGCTACATTGCGCGACCAAGGCAAAAATCCAGCCGAAGAGAAACAACAAGAACAGCGCAGAGTAGCTGAAGAACCAACGGTGAATGATCTAATCAAAGAGTATATGGATCGATGGTCAAAACCCACGAAAAAAAGCTGGCGTGCAGATCAACGCATTTTTGATGTTGATGTAGCCCCGGTTATAGGTAAACGCAAAGTATCGGATATCAAGCGAAGAGACCTTGTCCTCCTGCTGGAGAAAATTGTAGATCGTGGTTCTCCAAACCAAAGCTGGCAAACCCTGAAGGTTCTACGGCGAATGTTTAATTTCGCCGTAGAACGTGACATTCTCGAGAACAGCCCCTGTAATCACATCAAGCCGGTAGCAAGGATACAAAGCAAAACCCGATGGCTTTCAGAATCGGAGATCTTATGGTTCTGGCACGCTCTGGAAGATACGAAAATCAGTTTCAGCGTCAAGAACTGTCTCCGTATGATCCTACTTACAGGTCAGCGCCCCGGTGAGGTGTTACAGATTCACTGGAGCGAGATAGATGGCAAATGGTGGACCATACCCCCGGAGCGCAGCAAAAACAAACGCGAAAACAGGGTCTACCTATCAATGCTGACTAGAAGGCTCCTGATTTACGATTATAATGGTCGCCCTCTCCCTTCAAGCCGCAGCGACGATCCAATGCATACCAACGTCCTAAGTAAAGCAGTGCGCAGAATGCTTGAAGCACACAACAGCGCGCAGGCGGCTGCAGGCCTCCCAACCATCGAGCCATTTACTCCACATGATCTGCGCCGCACTGCTGCGACCCATATGGCGCATATGGGAATCAGCGAGTTTGTCATCGGTAAAGTCCTTAATCACACAAACGAGAGTATCACCGGAGTGTATAACCGTTACGCCTATGATAAAGAAAAGCGCCATGCGTTGGTAATGTGGGCACAGCGTCTACATAATATTGTAAGGTAAAAATCCATACTGCTTGAATAGAATTGATTTTTGTTGGTAAAAGGAGATACAGCTTATTGCTGATGGTTGCAGAATTTTAGTGATCTGCCGTTTCACCTTAATAAAAGCCAATAAAGCTTTTGCTCTGAGAAGTCTTTCCAGCAGGCTCAGGTCACTACCGGAGTTGCATTACCTTGTGGCATATAGCCAGATAACTTTATGAGTCTAATCGGCACCTAAAGTCATGTTTTTCACAAAAATTCACTGATAATCGAAACGCAGGACAATATCTATTCATTTAGAATTATTCTCTTTTTTTGTCATCCCCGCTTTTTTAATCTTGCGATACAAGGTAGCCTCGCTGATTCCGAGCGTTTTAGCCGCTTCTCGGCGACTCCCATTACATTGAGTCAGGGCCTCCTCAAGAGCAACTTTCCCCATAGCGGCTATGGAGAAAG
>JAWOFA010000091.1:0-4048 GCA_046482505.1 Desulfuromonadaceae bacterium
GCTCCGACTCCGGAAGATGTAGAACCTCTTGCACCATCACAAAATAGCGAATGATTTATGTTTCTGTGTTGACAGCCGCAGAGTAAATCAGTATAAAGAGCGCTGCATTGCCGAAGTGGTGGAATTGGTAGACACGCACGCTTGAGGGGCGTGGGACCTACGGTCGTGCGAGTTCGAGTCTCGCCTTCGGCACCAATTAAAAAGACAAGCCCGACTACATAAAAGTGGTCGGGCTTTTTTTTATTGCACATATTAGTCTGTACATTCGGCCTCTTTCCGCAGACCATATGCAGATGTAAAGTGTACGCTGAAACATTTCACCACGTCACCTCAAAAAGTAATCACCTCATATCCCTGCTCCCTGAAACCTGCAATAGCCGGATGGCCCGACATATCAGCCAGCAGGGGTAAATTGTGTTTCTGCGCTGCTTCGAGGGTTCCGAGCTTGCTGGAGCAGGCTTTGCATACTCCGGCGACTACCGCCCTATCGAGACACTTGCGCCATAGTCCATATTGCGGGTTTTCCTCATGGTATAGCTCGGGAATCAGCTTTACAGAGGCTCCTTCGAGCACAATCTGTACCTCATTTCCCCTTGCGTCCATATCCAGTGCGTTTAAAAGAACGTGAATAAAACACATGGGCTCGCCATTAAATACAAACAGCGCATATTTGCTCATTCTTACCTCCTTGAAAAGTTTTTATCTCACGCATTGTAAATGATTTGAATATCTGTTAACAGATTTATGCCTACAAAAAACATGAACGCTTTGACTCGATCTTTGCATTCCCCGCTATTTACCCCCTCTAACCCAATCATCACATATATCACACTCAGGCTCAACAAAGCCCGCCTATCTTTGCCCGTGTCTACTGAAGATTCAACAACGGAGGGCTTTTATGCACAATGGCAGCAAAAATTCGAAACCGGATAATCTTGTGCGTCTGGCGCGCACAGGGTCGGGATCCAACCCGGTTGCGGATATCCTCAGAGATATAGCTGGAACCCACGGCACCCTGTTTGGCGAGAATGATGTAAGTGCCGGGAGTGAAACAGAATTGCAGGCCGCGGTGGTTGGCTCCAGCACTGATGTTGACCTTCCTTCAGCTATCGAACAGTCGCGGTTCTTTGCCAACCTTGCAAAGCGTACCGCCAGCGGTGAAGCCCCGGAACATCAAATGGACAGCTTGCGTAGCTTTCTGGATGAAAACACCACCAACGTGTGGGAAAACAGCTGGGTGCGCTTTGAACTACAGCACCTGAGCCCATATGCACGCCGGGTGCTCAATCAGGATCTGCAGGCGGATAAAGCCAATCCACAATCGCAGCCAAGGCGCGATCAGCAGCGTTTTCGCTTCACCTCTATTGCAGGCAGGGAATGCGTGCGGGTTCCCATCAGCTATCTTATAAAACTGGCTCTGGCCGATGTGACAGGGACCCAGGAACAGCATATGCCCGCAGCGCTGCGGCGCGCTGCACAGAGCCTGCAGCAGTTCTTTTTAAACGATAACACCTCGCCCGAAACCATCTCGTTTAACGTCACCTCTCCAAGCAGGGAAAACGGTCAGGGTCTCGCCCTGGCGCGTGAGAGTGCGCAGCGCTACCTCCTGACACAGCTGTTGGTTGAATATGCGAATGAGCGCTTTGCCCTGCGGGAAAACGGACAGGAGGCCCTGGTATACTGTGCTCCGCACCCGCCCCAGCGCCAAAAGCAACTTAACGACCTGATTCCGGATGCATTTTATCGCGAGTTGTTCATGAGTCCATGTCTCTCCGGCTGGGATCGAGGGGAGGAAAAACACACCTACATGAAGTTGTGCCACCAGGTCTTAAGCCGGAGTCAGTTAAATGCAGTGGCGAAACTGCGGGAGGCCGGGATCATCACGCGCAACCTGGTGGTGCTGCCCAACATGTCGAATATCAGCCTCGCGAATAATGGGGTCCACGTGAGCCTGGGGAGTAAAACCCTCACCTCACTGTTACGCAACAACTCTGACACCTATACCGCCGAAGTGGAAAAGCAGTGCGCGGATCTATCCATCAAGATTCAGGAACATTTTCTTCCCCTGTTCGTCGGGAGCTACAGCGCTGCGCCCCACCGTATCGGATTTGAACACTTCCACCCCGAGAAAGCTCTGGGATTTCTCCCCCACGAGCTCGATTTCACCCATTTGCGCATGCTGTGGCGACGCTGGCGCAAGAAGGCCGATCTGAAATTCTGTGGTCGCACCTTAACTCCATTCGGCCCGGAATGGCTCGACTCCAGCCTGAGTAGAATGTGCCGTCTGCGTGGGGATATGGTGCCGGATTTCCGCCTGGTTGACTACCCCCTTGGCTTTCTGAGTACCGGCGAAAGCCCGGCGCTGGATGGAAGCAGGGGTAACCAGGAAAGGCTTTGTGCTGACCTCGATTCTATGGGGGTGTTTGATGCGCGCATGTCCCTGTATCAGTTCATAAAGATGCGCCAGTTTTCCAGTATGGGCTTCAGCGGCTTCGAAGGGCGCTATTACAGCCTGTTCGGCTCGTTTAAAACAGATATGGCTCATGCGGTCACGCTGCAGCAGTTAATAACCGCCCTGTCCTTCAAGTATATGTCCCAGGATGGCTTCACCCATCGGCATATCCCCGATAACCCGCAGGTGGAAAGCGAACGGCGCCAGATTTTTTTTGCGCGCGCCCTGGATCTGCCCACGTTTTATGTGCGGCGCAATACCCGCAACCGTCTGCTGCTGAAAATCATGCGCCGTACACGTAATATGCGCAACAGCAGGCGCTATCCGGGATATATACGCATATATGTCAAAGACTACTGCCTCGCCCTGCTCGAACTGATCCAGAACGATGCCCAGGATCTCATTGAAGAGCTCGGTTGCGCCGGGATGCTTGAAGACCTGTGGCACCGGATTGAGATCCCCGAAAAGCATGCCACATCCGGCCGCCTGAGCCGAGACATTGCCTCCAAATGCGGCCATAACAGAGCGCTCGACATCCCCGCCCGGGAATTCAATGCCGCTGCGGAGGAGCACTACCGTACCGACCTGCGCCACGCCCAGATCCAGGAGGCGATCGAACTCCTCTCCCCTGACATTGGCGCACTCCATTCACGCATCCAGCCCCCCGAACTCAAACAGTGGCTCGGAAGGCTCACGGAGGGGCGCGAACTGGATCAGAGCTTTATCCACTACGGCAAGAAACTTACCGCAGGGCACCTTGAAGGGCAGCAGCTCTTGAACATGATCAACCTGGTGTTGAGCAGTGTATACACAGACGGCAAAACCCAGGAAGAACAGACAAACACAGGAGGGGCAGATGCAGGTTCGGCACCAGTATATCGAGCGTGCTAGCGGGCGGATATATGAGGAGCATCCGTTTGCCGACAGGCTGGTTCGCTGGATGTACCACCCCCTGCGCGAGCACGCTCCCGCTCTGTTCAACACCCTCACCTCGGCGAGGTTCTGTGATTGGCTCGGGCGCATCAACTACGACCTCGATCTTCCTCTGTGGCAGAGGTTCAATGCGCGCCGCCATCTCAACACGCTGGCACGCCTCGGCGTCAGGCTGCATGAATGTGAGGTTCCGGTGGCAGATTTGGATACGCCGCGTAAAATATTCGAACGCCGGATACGCTACACCGAATGTCGCGAGATGAATCCGGACCCACGAAAGCTCGCGGCACCGGCTGATTCACGTATGCTGTGGGGGTCGCTGCGGCAATCGGACTCCATCTATCTGAAGGACAAGTTTTTCGACCTGGTCGAGCTTTTGGGGATAGAGCGCCAGCGCTGGTGTTCTTTTTTCAGGGATGCTGATTTCGGCATATTCCGCCTTACGCCGGATAAATACCACTACAACCATGTTCCCGTATCCGGGACCATCCGCGATCAATATGAAATCAACGGGCGCTACCATGCATGCAACCCGGGGGCGGTAGTAGCTCAAGTCACACCATTTTCCAAAAATCGGCGTCTGGTGACCATCATCGACACCGATGTCCCGGATGGGAGCCACATGGGTCTTGTGGCCACGACCTCTATCATGGCCACAAGACC
>JAWOFA010000097.1:0-3660 GCA_046482505.1 Desulfuromonadaceae bacterium
GATCAGGAAGGAAAAGGTTTTTTAATAACCGACCAGAAAGACTCCATTACTCTGGGCGGCACCCTGATCATGCTTCCCCCCGATCAGATTGAGGAAAACTGCAAACAGCGCGCCTTTGAAGGTGAAGCAGCTGACGCTTTCGGCGAAGTTGCCAATATAATCGCCGGAGTGTATACCTCCATTTTTCTGGAGATGTATCCGGAAAACCTCCACTTTAAGCGCACCGATGTAGATGAATTCCTCCCCACCAGGCTTGACCCTGCCGCTGACCTCCCATTTCCCCCGGGTGAATACTTCTATTCCAGCTGTTCGATAACCCTCGAAGAACAGAACATGGGGATGCTCGAAGCCATTATCCCGGCTGAAATCCTCGGGCTGGCGTCAGAAGCACAAGCTACTGAAGAACAGACAGCAGAGCCCCAGGACACCCCGGATGAGGATTCTGCACCCGCTGATGACGAAGCCGATACTCCAGAATCTGAACAAAGTTCTGAGGCTGATTCCACCGAACCCTCTGAAGATGAAGAAGAAGCTTCAGATGATCCAGAAGGGGAGGTAGAAGCAGAAGAAAAATACGTAGACCTTGCCGTAGCCGACCGGGTGCTTAAGGCTTCACTTGAGCAATGCGCCGAGGAGATCGGAGGGTTAATCGATATTGAGGTGGAACTCAGTAGCCTCAAAACTACCTACATCTCCAAAGCAGAATACTTTTCCAAGCCGGGGCCCAAGTCCACGGTTACAGAAATGGTCGTAAACGGTGACCAGGACGGTGTCTCCTACTTTATTGTAGACCTCAAGGATTCCATCTACTTTGGGGGCACCCTGGTGATGCTGCCCGAAGATGAATTAGCCAGCAGAATGCGCTCAGGCGAGCTCGACGGGGAAATTGAAGACGCCTACGGTGAAGTGGCCAATATCATCAGTGGCGGTATTGTGCAGAACTTTGATGAAATGTTCCCGCGCAAATTCCACGTCAAAAAAGGCGATGTTGAGGCCTTCACTCCCACCAAAGTTATGGTGGAAGACCCGAAACCGTTCCCGGATGGGGAATACTACTGTGTAAGCGCGAGTATGGACAGCGACTCCCACGATCTCGGGAATCTGACCTACCTTGTACCCGTCGAACTGTTGCACATCCCCCCACGGCCCGTGCAGAACGCCTGGGGAGACAGCGCTGCGGCCGAAGATGAAGCAGCGCCCCCGGGCAAAGAAGATAAAGCACAAACGAAACAAAAAGAGGCTCCGGAACAGAGCTCAGCTGCCGCAGATCAGAAAACTGAAGCTGGCACACCAGAGAGTTCCGTAGAAGAAGACGCGCAGAAAGAGCCAAAAGAGGCGGTCGTAGCTGTGGTATACAAAGAGAGCGCTTCGGCCGATCCGTACACCGAGGTTCTGAGCGAATGCGGGCACACTCCATCTCCCCTGGCAGCAAATCAAAGCTTCAATTCGTTGCGCAAAAACAAGGTGTGCGGCTCACTCCTGATAGTAGACAAAGTAGATGACGATGCATTCGCCCTGATGATAAAGATTCGCTCCGAAACACCCGCCGATCAGCCACTTATTGTTGCAGGCCCGGACTGGACCCGCAGCTCGGTGCTCAAGGCTGTCAAATACGGCGTCACTGACATTATCCCCACGCCGGCCACCGCTGCAGAGATCAAGGAGAAGGTGGAGCACAACCTGAAAATTTCTTGCTAATCCTCCTGTAAATCGCCACAATATGTTCTCACTCTCAACTAACCAGACATACACATAAATGGAATACCTTTGGCTGAATCAATTGTGCTAGATATCGACAATTCTATTGATCCGCAGTTGCTTGACATTCTAAAGCAGATGCACGGAGTGGATCTTCATGTGCTGCACTCGGTTGCGCAAGCGCAGGAGGCTGTGCGCCGCCACGAAATCAAGCTGTTTTTCTGTCCTGTTGCGCCCAACCCCCTGGAAAGTGCAACCCTGCTCAAAGGGATCAGAAGCAGGTCTCCAGGCACCATCACCCTGCTGGTGGTACCGCAGGATACGAACGCCTCAATCAGCGACATTCTCCAGATTGGTGCGCACTTTTATCTTCATACCCCCTGCTCAAATGCAGAAATCGCAGAGATAGTCGCCCGCGCGGAACAGCAGTACGCCGCGCACAATAAGGAGGATGAAGCCCGGGATCAACTCGTGATGTTTCCTGAGATCATCGGCCAGACCCAGGAGATGGAAAAACTCTTTGACATGATCCGCCTTCTCGCCGATGACAGTGACAGTACCATCCTGATCCACGGGGAGAGCGGTACCGGCAAAGAGCTGGTTGCAAAAGCGGTGCACAATAACAGCCCGAGACGCAACAAAAACTTTGTTCCCATCAACTGCGCCGCTATTCCCGAAGAACTCCTGGAGAGTGAACTTTTCGGGCACGAAAAAGGCTCATTTACCGGCGCTACTGCAAACAAAAAGGGGCGACTGCAGCATGCCGATGGGGGGACACTGTTCCTGGATGAAATCGGAGATATGCAGCCACTTCTTCAGGCCAAGATTCTGCGCGTGATTCAGGAGAAAGAGTTCGAACCCGTTGGGAGTGTAAAAAGTGTAAATGTGGATGTGCGCATTGTAGCCGCTACCCACCGCAACCTCGAAGAAGCGATAAAAAAGGGAACCTTCCGCGAAGATCTATACTATCGCCTCAACGTTATCCCTCTGCATATTCCACCCCTGCACCAACGCCGCGATGACATACCCCTGTTACTGGAGAAATTTGCTCAGCGCTTCTGCACCAGCAAAAAGCGCCCCCTGTTCACCTTTGCCCAGAGTACCCTGGAATGTCTGCAGCAGTATTCCTGGCCCGGCAACGTGCGTGAGCTGGAGAACCTGGTACAACGCTTATCTATCCTGCATAGCGGTAAAACGGTATTCCCGGAGGATCTGCCGGAGAAGTATCTGCAAGATGAACGACAAGATTCACATGAAATAGGCTCACAAGGGACGAAAACCGACTTCAATACCCAGGTGAGTGAATTCGAAGACCGCCTCATCCTTCAGGCCCTCATGAAAACCGGAGGCAATAAGAAAGAGGCCGCAGAGCTGCTGAACCTAAAACGCACCACCCTGCTGGAAAAAATAAAAAAGAAACAGATCGGCAGAAACACGGATAATTGATTCAGCTCAAAACAGCACCCGCCCCTTTCTGCTACAGTTGAAGCATGCCATCAAATAATCATTTAAGCGCAAAAGAGAAGAAGGACCTGAAGATCCTCGCGTGGTTCACCTCTGTCTATTGCAAAGACCACCATAACGAGCCGCGCCAGGCATTGAACAATCTCGCGCATGAACTCCCTTTCCTGCAACGCTTCCCCTGTTGCTCCGCATGTCGGGAGTTTCTCACCTACGCCATCGAGCGCCGCCTGAAATGCCCGCTGGAGGAAAAGCCCTCCTGCAAACACTGCCCCATCCACTGCTACCGCCCCGGTCACCGCGAAAAGGTACGCGAAATAATGCGCTATTCCGGCAAAACCCTGATTAAACGCGGACGCCTCGATCTGCTGTGGCACTATCTGGTTTAGGTCTTTGTATAAATGTACGGCAAAAGCGTGTAAATTTTCTGTTTTTGTCATATTTCTGCAAAGCGGTCGCTATGCCAATGCATCAGACTATGTCCGTGATCTAATCAGGAGT
>JAWOFA010000142.1:0-20447 GCA_046482505.1 Desulfuromonadaceae bacterium
GTGGTGATGCCGTCAGCATACATCTGCTCGATCTGGCGCACAAACTCCACGGGGTTAGCTATCTGCTCCGCGAGCAGGGAGCGGATTGCATCGGGTTCAGAAGGATAGAGTGCGCCTGTCTTGTTCGCATATACATGTGTTTCGGGAGTGCCGATTTCAATGCGCTCCAGTTCAGTTCGGAACGGTACAGATGCATCGGCAATCAACGCGCTGTGGAACGCCGCCGCAACATCGAGGGGGATACTGCGCAGCCCCACTTTTTTACACGCCGTTGAAGCACGTTCAATTTCGACGCGAGATCCTGAGAGCACTCCTTGTTGGGGAGTATTCTTGTTCGCAATGACCAGATCCAGGTCCTCCTGCTTGATCAGTTTTTCAATCTCTGCCAAAGGTGCGGATACAGCTAGCATGGTGCCTTTATCGCTGCCATCGCCGCGCATCAGACTCCCACGCAGATGGGAGAGCTGATACAACTCTGCCGGAGTGTAGGAGTGAGCGGCGCACAGTGCGGTAAGCTCTCCATAGCTGTGACCGACAAATGCGTGAACCTTAAGACCATAACGCTGCAGATAGCGCCACGCACCAAAGCTTACCGCGCCGATAGCAGGTTGTGCATGTTGAGTCGCCTGAAGGTTCTGTGCCGCTTTCTTTTCATCCCCACTGGTGAAAACACTGTGTGGATAGATAATATTGCTGAGTTTTTGCTCATCTTCGAGTCGCAGGGTGGCATCGGCGCGTTCGAGTTCTTCGAGCATCTCCGGCGCGTGTAATGCCATATCGCGCAACATATTGGGATATTGCGCTCCCTGTCCGGGAAACAACACCGCAGTTTTGCCCTCTGTTGCAGCTGCGGATTTTGTAGCGCTGTAGTAGATCCCGCTTGGGGTAAAGACGTGCTCTTTGTCACTCTCCACCAGGGTGCGGGCCTGCTCCAAGATCTCATGGACCCGTCCCGGGTCATCAATGCAGCAGCACAGGCGTTGAGCCGCGACTGGATCGAATTCTGAGCGGGTACTGGCACCGAGCTGGCGTATCTCTTCTGCTTGTGGCTGTTGTTCTAATTGTACAAGGCTGTGTTCGATGCGGGTTTTGAGTTCCGTAGCCGTAGCCGCACTCCATGCCAGAATCTGGGGAGCCCCGGCCCAGTCGCTGAAGCGCTTCTGGTGGCGATATTCTTCCAGGATGCAGTGAAAATTGCTTCCCCCGAAACCAAATGCACTTACTCCGGCGCGGCGCGGGCTGTCTGCCTGGGTTACCCACGGACGCGCTTCCGTATTCACATAAAATGGAGTATTACCGCTCGTGATAACTTCCTGGGGCTTTTCCACGTTGATAGTGGGGGGGAGTATTTTGTTGTGCAGAGCGAGTATGGTCTTGATCAGACCGGCTGCACCAGCAGCTGCCTTGGCGTGCCCGATTTGTGATTTCACCGAACCCAGGGCGCACCAGGGTGTGCCATCGCTCTCACCAAATACTTCGCGCAATGCTTTGATCTCTGTGGCATCACCCACCTTGGTGCCGGTGCCATGAGCTTCGATGAGACCAATGTCGCGCGGTTCAACCCCGGCGAGTTTCTGTGCGTTGCGCAGGGTGCGTACCTGCCCCTTGGCGCTGGGCTCGTAGATAGCGCCCCCCTTACCGTCACTGCCACTCCCTACGCTTTTGATAACCGCATAGATGTGGTCTCCGTCGCGTTCCGCATCCTCCAGGCGTTTCAGGGTGACCAAGCCCAGCCCTTCGCCGATGAGGGTACCGTCGCTGGATTCATCAAACGGACACACGCGGTTGGTGGGAGAAAGCGCCGGAGTTTTACTGAAACAGGTGTACATGAAGATGTCGTTGAATGTGTCAATCCCGCCGGTAATCACCATATCCGCATGCCCGCATGCCAGCTCCATCGCTGCCATATGTACCGCACTCAAAGAACTGCCGCATGCCGCATCCACAACACTGTTGCTTCCCCCGAGATTGAATTGCTTGCTGATCCGTCCAGCGACTACATTTCCAAGGAGGCCGGGAAAAGAGTTTTCCTGCCAGGGGACATAGGAAGCACTGATGCGCTCCACAACTTCATCCGCTACATCTGCGGGGACGCCGGAGTCGTGCAGGGCCTTTTCCCATATAGGGTAGCCGAGCCTGGCCCCCAGGGGTATTACCATCTCCAGCGCTCCGGTTACCCCTAGAAGAACGCTCACACGCTCGCGCGCAAATTCTCCCGCCGGATCATAACCGGCATCGCGCAGGGCTTCACGCGCGGCAATGAGTCCGAGAAGCTGTGAGGTGTCAATAGCTTCGAGGATGTTCGGCTGGATATTGAACTCCAGCGGATTAAAGTCCACCGCATCGAGAAAACCACCACGTTTGCCATAGGTATGATCGGCACGTCTGGGGTCGGGATCGTAGTGATCGGAAATGCGCCAATGGGTTTCAGGAACATCGGTTATAGCATCCACCTTGTTCTTAATGTTGGCCCAGAAAGTGGACTTGTCCGCAGCCTTGGGGAACAGGCTCCCGATACCGACAACTGCTAAGGGGATGGATGGAGAAGTGGAGTTGGAGTCTGTATTTGTGTGCATACCTTTGGTCCCTGTATATAAATCATCTATGCCTGAAGGCAGGTTTCGATCTGTTCATGGCTAAGTGGTTGCAAAACAATTTTTTCCTCGGGGTGAGCGCATTCGTAAAGGGTGCGCGCCTGTCCAAGCATAGTTGCGCGTAACCATACTGCTGCACCTAGAAGGATGTTGAGGTTTACATTCACAACCTTGCGTTGTTCAGGCTGCTGCAGGAATGTCCCTCTGGTCCAGGCATTGAAGGCTGGAAGGGCCGGTCCGCACCAGACCTGATAGTCGATGCGGCGCTGAGAGTCACCTTCAATGGCCCAGTGGGTTGCCTGACCGAGGTAAGAGCGGAAGATAAGGGCCATCTTGTGTTTGGGGTCTTTTTCGGCGCGTTCAATCTCGCGCGGATCACGGCGGGCAAAGAAGTCCCGGGTCTTCTCCCATACCTCATCTAGCCCAGCTTTGAAAATGGTGTTTTCCAGTTTGGTTCGCTCGTTTGGGGGTATATCGTCAATGCTGGAGTGGCTGCGATACAACTCGTACAGGGAGGCTGCACGCATAGAGAACATGGTGCCGCGTTTCAGTACCTGCACATCCACCCCCATTTCGAACATATCTGCGGCGGGAGCCATAGCAATGTCTGCCTGTTGTGCTTCGGCGAGCATCTGTTTTACTGCATCACAGGTTCCTGCTTCCACACATGCCTGGTTGACGCTACCGGTTACGATGTAAGCTGCCCCCATTGCAAATGCTCCTGCTGCTGCATAAGGGGTGGCAATGCCGCCGCCCAATCCAACCCGCGGAGTTTGGTCGTATTGGTATTGCTGTTGCAGGTTGTCGCGCAGGGCGACGATAGTAGGGAGCAGAGCCATGGCGGGGCGGTTGTCGGTATGTCCGCCAGAATCCGCTTCTGCGGTAATGTCCTCTGCCATAGGAACCTGTTTAGCCAACTCAGCCTGCTCCGCACTTATTTTGCCCCGGCTCTGCAGCTGTTTGACTATCTTTTCAGGCGCGGGCGAGAGAAAGTGGGTTGCAATCTCTTCACGCGAGACCTTGGCAATAACTTTATTTGGGGTGACAATACATCCGTCCTTGTCGCGATGGATGCCGTTAAGGCGGTATTCAACCAGAGGTGGAGTGATCTGCAGAAACGCCGAAGCTTCAATCAGGGTCAAGCCGATACGCACATACATGTCCACCAGCTTTTGTTCGAGTTCTGGTTCGTTAGGGCTGTGGATAAGGTTACAACCATACGCATATCCACTTGGATCCAGATCGCGCTTCAATTGGCGCAGTTGCGCTTCGACTGTGTCTACATCGAGCCCAGCGCTACCTAGAAATCCGAGCATTCCTGCTTTACCCATTGCTTTGACCAGTGCAACAGAACTGATCCCTTTCGCCATGGAACCGGCGATAACCGGGTAGCGCAGTTTGTGTGCCTCGAGAAAAGCGGCATCTCCGCATGCGTGCGGAGGCAGAGGTGAGGCATATGCGAGCAAATCCTGAGACGAATCCGCAGGCACTTTGTGATCCTCACCGGGTTTGCCTAGTATAGCGCGCCCTGTAGTGTGAACCTGGTAGTTGGCGTGTGGATCCCGACACAAGTAGAGCGGTTTATGCACCTGCATCAGGGCTGCATTCAGGGTTAAAGGCCCCCTTTTATCTGTTTTAGATTCAACCCAACTGCCAAGGGGATAGAAATCAACGCCATCCCCTCCATGGATAGAAGCTGTATGTGAAGATATAGGTGTGTTATGCATAACTCCCCAATAGTAAATATGAAAAAGCCAGGTAAAACGTTAGATCAATATGGGCAATAAAGGGTGCTCAGTATGTGCAAATATGGTTGGAGAATTTCATACTAATTACGATGCAGGGATAAAATCCTCTGTTAAACAAATGCGAAATTATGCCACTTTTGCCCGCCCAAGGCAAAAAAAAACACTACCCGTTTTGTAACTCTTCAGCTGAAAAGTTGGCAATGCCCATTTCAAGGGACGCATAAACCAATCCTTCGGGCTCATTGCCGCCTTTTATGGCGGAAAATGCCCTTAGATCGGGCACAGCCAAGTCACTGATAATCATGCTGCGTAGTTACTGCTTTTTTAAATGATGCTGGTTTATCAGTGCAGTGAGTGCGACGGTAGTGGTGCGGAATCGGAGTCCTGATCAAAGGCGCGGGTAAAATCCACCTGAGGGATGTGGAGTGGGGGGAACCCGGCGCGGCGTGTAATATCAGCAATGGTTTCGCGTAGATATGGAAACATAGCTGCGGCACAATACTGCTTTACCAGGGGTTGTATCTCCGTTGATGCAGGTGGGTGGTCCAGCTTGAATGTTGCAGCACCTTCGATATTGAGCATAAACGGTGTTTTGTGCTCCGTGTCGTCTCTGAACTTTATACCCAGGTACACCTTGAGGGTGTTATCATGCAGTTCGTGGTGAATCTTGAACTCGGTATGTACTTCGGTGTGCTGGTTTGAAGGATCAAACCCTTTATTGACTCCGAAGTTAAGGCGCAGAATACGAAAATCGGCAAATTTTATGTTGCTATCAGGTTTATACATGCCAGATGTGTAGCACTGAAACGCGTCACTATTCAAGCGCCAATTACTTGAGTGGTAAATTCAGACAGATTGAAAAGACCATCTAACCGATGCTTTATATATCAATGGAGCGTTCCTGGTCCTGACGCTTATAAATAGCCGGGATGGTGCCTGCTTCTTCTCTGGATATTTGAGCAGATTCGCGTGCTGATTTGGTGCGGTCAATGTACAGGGTAGCAGCAAGAACTAATGCGCTCACTACAACCACAATTAGTGTGATTGAAAGAAAATCTTCGAGCCAGTGTCGCAGTGCTGAAGGGGTACGCATTTGAGAGGAGAATCTGTTTTGAGATGTAGTGTTGGAAGAATGCATAGAAATACTCTGTAAAGAATTGATATTTGATGGGTAACTGTGTGTATAAAATCCTTGAATTAGAGCACACGACATTGAATGTGTATCCACTCTTGATTTTACGTATCGGCATCTAGCAGTTAAATGCTTAGTATTATTTCTTTACAAAGAAATTGAATCTGACTAGTCTTACATCCGGTTCAGTGCCCCCCGAACTCAGTGGTCTGTGTTACTGAGTTCAGAAAGCCGGTTGCCCCAATAGCGTAGATTACATACAGAGTAACCGGCACATCCAACAAGTGTAGGAGATTATGAAACAGCAGAACATTCGTAACTTTTCCATTATAGCGCATATCGATCATGGCAAATCAACCCTGGCAGATTGCCTGCTGGAAAACACGGGAGCTCTCAACGAGCGCCAGAAGACCGAACAGTTCCTCGACAAGATGGATCTGGAACGTGAGCGCGGTATTACCATTAAGGCCCAGGCCGCGTGCCTTAAATATAAAGCTGATGATGGCAATGAGTATATACTCAATCTTATCGACACTCCGGGCCACGTGGATTTCAGCTATGAGGTCAGCCGCTCTCTTATGGCGTGCGAGGGAGCCTTGCTGGTTGTAGACGCATCTCAGGGGGTTGAAGCCCAAACCCTTGCGAATGTGTACCTGGCACTGGATGCGGATCTGGAGATTTTTCCGGTGCTCAATAAAATCGATCTGCCGGGGTCCGAGCCGGATCGTGTAAAAGAAGAGATTGAGGATATCATCGGTCTTGAAGCCACCGATGCTATTGAGGCCAGTGCTAAGGATGGAATTGGGATTCACGAAATTCTTGAAGCCATTGTCAAGAAGGTACCACCCCCGGAGGGAGACCCTGATGCCCCTTTGAAAGCGCTGTTGTTTGATTCCTGGTACGACCAGTATCAAGGGGTTATCGTTCTGGTGCGCATAAAAGATGGGACCCTGAAAAAGGGGGATAAAATCCAGTTTATGGCCAACCGGCGCAGTTACGAAGTTCTGAAACTGGGGGTATTTACTCCATATCCTCTTGAGTGTGACACCCTCAAGGTGGGCGAGGTCGGGTTCATGATTGCGGGTATAAAGGTGGTAAAGGATGCCAAGGTCGGCGACACCATCACCCATCTGCATCGTCCTGCAGAGAAGGCATTGCCGGGATTCAAGGAAGTTAAGCCCATGGTATTTTCCGGCATGTACCCCATCGACACCAGCGACTACGAGCCTTTGCGTGACGCGCTGGAGAAATTGCAGCTTAACGATTCGTCCATCACCTTTGAGCCTGAGAGTTCCGCCGCGCTGGGCTTTGGTTTCCGCTGTGGGTTTTTAGGGCTGCTTCATCTTGAGATAGTGCAGGAACGTCTCGAGCGCGAGTTCGGCATTGATCTTATAACCACGGTGCCAACAGTTGTCTACCATGTTACTACAGCCAAGCAAGAGACAATTAATGTCGATAGTGCATATAAACTGCCCGATGTCCAGGATATCGACACCATAGAAGAGCCGTTTATCCTGGCATCAATCCATGTGCCGAATGAGTTTGTGGGTCCGGTGTTGAGCCTTTGTGAAGAAAAACGCGGCATCCAGCGCGAGATCCGCTATCTCACCGCTACACGGGTGATGATTGTGTACGAACTGCCACTGAATGAGATTGTTCTCGATTTCTACGATCGTCTGATGTCACTCTCAAAGGGATATGCATCCCTGGACTATGAACATCTTGACTATCGACCAAGTCACCTGGTGCGCATGAATGTCCTGATCAACGGTGATAGCGTGGATGCGCTTTCTCTTATTGTGCATCGGGATAAAGCACAGTCGCGTGGGCGGGAATTGGTATCAAAAATGAAAGAGTTTATTCCGCGCCAGCAGTATGTCGTGGCTATTCAGGCTGCTGTGGGGGGCAAGATTATTGCGCGCGAAACCGTAAAGGCATTGCGCAAGGATGTTACGGCTAAATGTTACGGTGGGGATATCTCGCGTAAGCGCAAACTTCTGGAAAAACAGAAGGAGGGCAAAAAGCGTATGAAACAGGTTGGCAACGTTGAATTGCCCCAGGAGGCCTTCCTCTCCATACTTAAGGCAAAAGATTAACAAAATGAAGAAAATATTTAAAAAAAAACAGGAAAGCACTACCAAGAAGCCATGGTATCGCGAGTATTCAGAAGCTCTGGTGGTAGCGGCAATCCTTGCCCTGATTATTCGCGCTTTTATTGTGCAGGCGTATAAAATCCCCTCCGGTTCCATGGAAGATACCCTCTTAATTGGAGACCATCTGCTGGTTTGTAAATTCATCTATGGGACAGAAATTCCTTTTACCGATATTGAAATTCTCGAGTTTGACGACCCGGAGCGTGGTGACATCGTGGTATTTGAATTTCCCGAAGATGAGGATAAAAGCTGGTGGAAGCGACGCGATTTTATAAAACGCATCGTGGGTGTGCCGGGTGATCAGATTGAAATACGTGATAAAAAATTGTATGTAAACGACGAACATTACCGGATCGAGCAGGAAATTCACAAAGAGACGGGAACTATCTACCCCGGCACAATGCCCATCCCTCAGGATCGGCGAGATTTCATGCCTGCTGTGACTGTTCCTGAGGGACATTACTTTGTTCTGGGGGATAATCGTGACCGCTCCTACGACAGTCGTTTCTGGGGTTTTGTCAGTGAAGATAAAATCAAGGGGCAGGCATTTATCAAGTACTGGTCATGGGACAGTGAGACCAACAGACCGCGTTGGAGTAGAATCGGGCGCCCCATTGATTAGTTCGCAGATTTAATTTTCCAGTGAAGTAAAGTGATTTTATATGGCAACACAAACTCCGATGATGCGACAGTATCTGGAGATAAAGGAGCGCTATCCCGACGCAATCCTGTTTTTCCGTCTGGGTGATTTCTACGAAATGTTCATGGATGATGCGGTAGTAGCCGCACGTATCCTGGATATCGCCCTCACCAGTCGCAATAAGGGGGCGGATGACGAAATTCCCCTGTGCGGTATCCCCTACCACAGTACCCAGCCATATCTGGCGAAACTGGTTGGTGCGGGGTACAAGGTTGCGATCTGTGAGCAGGTCGAAGACCCGCGGGAAGTCAAAGGTCTGGTTAAGCGCGAGGTGGTTCGAGTGGTCACACCCGGGACCGCCATTGAGCAGGAGTTGCTCGATGCTGATGCGCACAATTTTTTCGTAGTTGTGGCAACGGTAGGTGATGATTATGGTGTTGCATCACTCGACCTTTCTACCGGGCATTTCCGGGTAACTTCAGTGCATTCACTCGAAGAGGTGAGACGCGAACTCAGCGCTATCGCACCGCGTGAAATCCTTGTTTCTGCCGCGCAACTTGACTTGCTTCAGAATGAACTTGCCCCGGTTTTCGAGAAGGTCCCCCTTGACCCCCTGCAGGAGGGAGTCTTTGACCCTGATGATGCGGCGCAACGCCTGATGCGCTTCTTCGGCACCGAACATCTCGGAGCTTTCGGGTGTGCGGATCAGCCGTCAGCCATAAGCGCAGCCGGGGCGGCACTGTTCTATGTAGAGGAAACACAGTGTGGTTTGGTTAGGCATATCCGCCCCCTGAATACCTACCATGTCAGCGATACCATGGTTATCGATCCGGATTCACGGCGTAATCTGGAGATAGTCGCATCCATGCGCGATGGAAAACGTTCCGGATCTCTGCTTTGGGCTATCGACCGCACCGCAACATCCATGGGAAGTCGCACTCTGCGCCAATGGCTCACCATGCCGCTGGTGCATACCCATGAAATCAAACGGCGACACCAGTTGGTTGCAGAAGCCATCCAGTATCCCATGCTGCGAGCTGATATGCATGCCGCTCTGAAACAGGTGCACGATCTCGAGCGTCTGAATACGCGAATATCCATGGGAAGTGCCAACGCCAGAGATCTACGCGCCGTCCTTGTGTCATTGCTCAATCTTCCCCCCATCCTTGAGCACCTGGCTCAGTTTGAAGCTGATCTTGCAAGCACATTTTTGGGTTCCATTGACCCCCTTGACGATATAGTTGAACTTCTTGGTGCCGCCCTGGCGGATGAACCGCCGGTTAGTGTGCGCGAAGGTGGGTTGATTCGAGATGGCTATGATTCTGACCTCGATGAACTGCGTACTATCAGCCGTGAAGGGAAAGGGTGGATAGCGCGCCTTGAAATGCAGGAGCGTCAATCTACCGGGATCAACACCTTGAAGGTGCGCTATAACCGCGTTTTCGGATACTTTATCGACATCCCCAAAACGCAGCTGGCCAAGGTGCCGGCTCATTACGAGCGTAAACAGACCCTGGCTAATTCTGAGCGCTATTTTACTCCAGAACTCAAGGAACATGAAGATAAAGTGCTGGGTGCGCAGGAACGCCTGACCTCTCTGGAACATGAAATTTTCGTGCGTCTGCGTACGTACGTTACCCGTCAGGGGGTTAGAATTCAGGACACAGCCGAAGCTTTGGCCGCCCTGGACGTACTTCTGGGATTTGCTGATCTAGCACATGAGCGCAATTACTGCTGCCCTCATATGGATGAGGGAACTCTCCTCGATATCAGGCAGGGCCGTCATCCGGTAGTAGAAACCATGACGGTGGGGGAGAGTTTCGTGCCCAACGATGTGAAGCTGGATGCTGAAAACGAGCAGATCATTCTCATCACCGGGCCCAATATGGCAGGTAAGTCGACATTTATGCGCCAAGTGGCCCTGATAGTTCTGTTGGCACAGTCAGGCTCCTTTGTGCCCGCCGAACAGGCTCGAATCGGCGTGGTCGACCAGATTTTCACCCGCGTCGGCGCCAGTGACAACCTGGCACATGGGCAGTCCACCTTTATGGTGGAGATGAGTGAAACGGCAAATATTCTCAATCATGCAACTCCGCGCAGCCTGATTGTGCTGGATGAGATCGGGCGCGGTACCTCGACCTTTGACGGTATCAGTATAGCCTGGGCAGTGGCAGAGTTCTTGCATGATAATCCGCAGGTAGCGGCACGAACCCTGTTTGCTACACACTACCATGAGCTGACGGCTCTGGCTGATGTCCATCCACGCATCGTCAACTTTAATGTTGAGGTTCGCCAGTGGAAAGATAAAATTGTTTTTTTGCGCAAGATTATTCCCGGTGGGGCCAGTCATTCCTACGGGATTCAGGTGGCAAGACTTGCCGGTTTGCCAGAACCTGTTATAGCCAGGGCAAATGAGGTGCTCCATACCCTCGAACAGGAGACTATTGTTGCTGACACTGGATGTGATGATAGTCAAAAAAATGACTCCGAACCGTTACGTCAACTGTTTGATGAAGAAGACAGCCGTGTAAGCGCGCGCCTTAATAGTGTGGATATTAACCGGATTACCCCTCTGGAAGCGATTAATGTTCTGGATGAACTCAAACGACTCCTCGTCTGACAATATCTGTCCTCCTGCTGGGGGATATGCGTCATCACGTTGTATTCTCATTGCAGGGCTGGGCCTTGTGTTCATTCTTCTGTATGCCGGGCTCGCTCATGCTGGTCCGCAGCAGGACTACCTAAATGCACGCGCCGATTTCTATACCCTTATGAAGTCAAACGCCAAGCAGCAGTACCGGCATAACTGGGATAACGTGCTGACTCCGCTGCATGACTTTGTTAAGGCCTATCCGCAACATTCCAAAACCCCCTCGGCGTATTATCTGCTCGGCAAGGCGTACACGAGGCTCTCGGAAATTTCCCACCTGCGCTCGGATCTTGAGCAGGCGGTATCCATGTTTACCCATCTGGAACAGAATTTTCCGCGCAGCAGTCTGGCTGATGACGCCATGTTTTTGCGCGCACAGCTTTATTCCGAGCGCTATTCTGATTCCAGAAGGGCAGGGCAGATATGTGAAAACCTTATAGGTCGCTATCCGGATGGTGATATGCGCGATGCAGCGGAACGGTTCCTTGAGGAGAGTGACTATTCTCGCACTCAGGTGCAGCGTAAGTCTGGTTCACGGCAAAATAATTCAGTGGCAGATAATGCCATGACGGATGTGCGCTATTCAATTGACCCTAAACGCGTTCGAGTTGTAATTGAAACCACAGCTAAAACAGGTTTTGATGCCGCAAGTTTAAACTCTCCTGCTCGATTATATGTTGATATTCCGGGTGTTGACGGTGGTGATGACCTGGCAGATCGTTACTCCATCGAACGCAATGACAGTGTAGTGGAGACTATCCGTCTGGGACACAGCAATGGCGATACTCGGGTGGTGTGTGACTTAAAAAGAAGTGCAGACTACAATATTTTTACCCTTGATGATCCTGCGCGCATAGTGATGGATATTTCCAACAACTCTTCAGCTGAGATCAGCTCTGACAGCAGGGAGATCAGAGAAGCTCCACGGGCGGCAGAAGATCATGTTGATACCTTGCTTGCCAATGCTGCTGATGGGCATGTGGATATGGTTACCCTGCCGCCTAAAAAGAGCAGTAGCAGGCGTTTGCGTATTGTGGTTGATGCCGGACACGGAGGGAAAGACCCTGGGGCGGTGGGAGCAAACAACCTGTATGAAAAAGATATAACCCTGGCGCTGAGTAAAAGGCTGGCCAGGGTTCTGCGTCAAAGCCTGGATTGTGATGTTCATCTGACCCGAACAGAGGATGTGTATCTTACCTTGCAGCAACGCACCGCTATAGCCAATCGCGTGGGGGCGGATGTGTTTATCTCTGTGCATGCCAACGCAAGTGAGAATAAAAAGGTTCGCGGTACAGAAACCTATTTTCTTAATTTCTCCAAGAACGACAAAGCTGTTGAAGTGGCCGCACGAGAAAACAATATGAGTCTGCGGGAAGTGGGTGATCTTGAACTCATACTCTTCGACCTTATGGCCAACTCCAAAATAAACGAATCAAGTCGTCTGGCTACAGAGGTTCAGACCTCTATGATATCTCAACTCCAGCAGCGCTTTTCCAGCATTCGCGATCTGGGTGTGAGACAGGGACCATTTTATGTCCTTCTTGGTGCTGATATGCCTTCGATTCTGGTAGAAGCTGCATTTATCAGCAACGCCCAGGATGCAAAACTGCTGCTCGACCGTAAATTTCAGGAAACTACAGTTCAGGGTATAGCACGCGGGGTGAAAGCGTATCTGCGCGGGCAAAATATGGTGGCAGAAAACTAAATGGATGAAATAAAAACATTTAACCTTTCCGAACTTGAGCAACTCATTGTCCAGCGCCATATTGGCGATGATTTTGACGTCTTGCGCGCTGAATTTTTAAGTCATGCCCAAACATACAATCAGTATTATGCGGAACAGATAAAGCAGCACCATCGTGACGGTGCTTCCGGGCAGGAGATTGTTGCCAGCCTTACCGCCTTCACTGACGTAATGGTAACCAAGGTGTTTGAGTTCTCTTGCCTCGATATTGATGCGCATCCATGTGCCATACTCGCTCTGGGAGGCTATGGACGCGCGGAGATGAATCCATATTCCGATGTGGATCTGATGTTTTATGTGCCTGCATCTGAACGGGATAACTTCGGGGAGATGTCGGAGCGCGTCCTCTATCTGCTCTGGGATCTGGGCTACAGCGTAGGCCACTGCCTGCGCACAAGGCGCGAATGTCTCGATATGGCCTCAGCAGATCTGAGTGCATATACCGCGATGTTGGATGCGCGTTTTGTGTGTGGATCTGACACCCTGTATGAAGAGTTTTGTACCCGGGTTCTTAAGTCCTTAATGCATCGCAGTACAAGTACCTTCATAAACGCTAAAATGGAGGAAAATGCACAGCGTTTGCAGCGCTATGGATCATCAGTTTACATCCTCGAACCCAATATCAAGGAAGGGGAAGGGGGGCTACGCGATCTGCATACGGTCTTATGGATCTGTAAGGTGGCTTATAAGGTACGTGATCTGCGTGGGCTGCTGATAAAAGGGGTTATCTCCGAGCGGCGTTACAATGAATTTGTAGACTCTCTCGACTACCTGTGGCGCATTCGAAATGAACTTCACTATCTGTCGGAGCGCAAGAACGATCAACTCCATTTTGATAAGCAGGAAAAGATTGCCGCATTTTTCGGATATCGTCCCAATAAATCGGGGTTGGCGGTGGAGCAGTTCATGCAGGACTACTACGCCGCAGCAAGCAAGGTGGAGCATCTATCCTCCACTATGATCGCTACGGCGGAAGAGTCTCTGCGTCCCCAACTGCGCCACGCCCGCTATATGCAGCGCCGCAACCTGGATCGTTTTTTCTTTGTGTTGCGCGGCGAACTCTACGCCTTCAGAAGCGATCTGTTTGAGTCGGATCCTACTCTGATAATGCGCACGTTCTGGCTATGTCAGCGCCATGGAGTAAAGCTGAGTCTTTCTCTAAAGAGTATGATTCGAGAGAATCAGCATCGCATTAACGACAGAATGCGGCGTTCGAGTAAAATGTCCGGGGTATTTCTCGATATTCTGCGCTATAAAAAGGATGTATATCTAATCCTCGAACAGATGCACCATCTGCTGTTTCTCAACTACTTTATCCCTGAATTCAAGCGCATTTACTGCCGGGTCCAGCACGATGCATACCATATCTATACCGTTGATATGCACACCCTGTTTGCTGTAAAGGAGATCTGTCGCCTGTGGGAGGGGGAGTACCGGGAAAAGAAACCTCTGTTGACCAAGCTCGCGCAGGATATCGATAAGCCGGAGTTGCTCATCCTGGCGGTTCTTCTGCACGATATCGGCAAAGGCCAGGGGGGGCAGCACGCACAGAAAGGGGCAAAGATGACACCTACCATTGCGCGGCGCATGCGTTTGACCAAAGAGAGCAGTCAGCGCCTGCAGTTTATTGTGGCGCACCATCTGGAGATGTCATACATATCCCAGCGCCGCGATATCAACGACGACTATCAGATAGAACAGTTCGCCAACACCATGCAGGGGAGTGAAAATCTCAACATCCTCTATCTCCTGACATTTGCGGATATTAAAGCGGTTGGCCCCAATTCGTGGACTGAATGGAAGGGGTTTTTGCTCCAACAGCTGTATCAAAAAACCTACACCAGGCTTGAGCGGGGCAACTTTGAGCAGGAAAGCCGTTCAGAAAAGATCCGCAATCGAAAACGCGCTGTGGTCTCACATTTAAAGGATGAATTTTCTGAAAAGCGCATTCGCGATTGTCTGCGTTTTTTCAGTACCAGACATCTGATGGCACACTATTCCACAGAGCTTGCCGCGCAGATCCGGGTTATTCTCAACAGGGGAGCAAAGCCTCTGTCGATGGAGGTTAGTTTCAATCCTGAGCTTAAATTCAGTGAGGTTATTATTGTTACTCTTGATGTCCCGGGGTTGTTTACCACCATTGCCGGAGTGATGGCTGGTCATGGCATAAATATACTTGAAGCACAGATATATACTCTGCGTAACGGCATGGCTGTGGACATCCTGCAGGTTGATTCCCCGTCTCACGGCTCCTGCTGCAATGAAGACTGGGATGAAATCGAGTATGATCTCACCTGGTATCTGCAGGAGCGCGGGGATCTGGGTGATTTTGTGACACAGAGACGCAAGTCGATGCAGTTTGCGGAACTTAAGCCTACACCGGAGGTACCCCCTTTGGTTTCTATTAATAACGATGTTTCGGCTGATTATACGGTTATCGATATCACCACCAAGGACACAGTCGGACTCCTGTATTCCATCAACTACACCCTTAACCAGTTAGGTCTGTATATCGGGGTTGCAAAAATTACTACCCAGGGGGAGCAGGCAGGGGATACCTTTTATGTGCAGGATATTTTCGGGGAGAAAGTGACGCATGAGGAAAAGCTTGCCGACCTGAGACAGTCCCTGCTGGAGCAGTTGTAAACATGGCGCTCCAAACCTTCGAGCCGTTACTGGATGCGTTTACCGACTATTTGAGTATCGAAAAAGGGTTGGCACATAACAGTATTGTAGCCTACAGTGCCGATCTTATCCGCTATGTCGATTTCTGTAGCGTAAACGGGGTTAAGGATCCCGGGGTGGTGAACAGTGAACATATCAGTGCTTTTTTTGCCCACCTGAAACATTCCGGCCTCGGGGTTCGCAGCCGCGCCCGTTACCTTGCAGCTCTGCGTGGATTTTACACCTTTGCTATCGATGAAGGACTGCTTGGGCACAACCCTGTTAGCGATATTGAAACACCCAAATTACTCCATACCCTGCCGCACGTGTTGAGTATTGACGAGGTGGAGGCACTGCTGGAAACATGCTCAGATGAAAACAGCCTCGGTATGCGCGATCGAGCTATGCTGGAAGTTCTATATGCCTGCGGTCTGCGGGTTTCAGAACTTGTTTCTTTGCAGTTGAATGACTATCATCCCGCAAGTGCGTATATTAAAACCATGGGCAAGGGAGACAAGGAGCGCATCGTTCCCATTGGCGAAGAGGCGATGGAAGTGTTGCAGCAGTACCTTGAGCACGGGCGTGCAGCTCTTTTGCGTGGGCGGCGCAGCAATTATGTGTTTCTGAATCGCTCTGCCGGGGGGTTGACACGCCAGGGCTTCTGGAAGATTATAAAGCGCCGAGCTCTTGAAGCCGGGATCAGTAAAAATGTGACTCCACATACCCTGCGCCATTCTTTTGCTACCCATCTTCTGGAAAATGGTGCGGATCTACGTGTGGTTCAGGTGCTCCTCGGGCATGCGGATATCTCTACCACTCAGATATATACGCATGTTACGCGTGAGCATCTGCAACGGGTGCATAGGCGTTATCACCCCCGTAATTAATCGTTATATCAAACATACTAATCTAGACCACTGAGGAAATATATGAAGTATATTGTTTTGCTAGGTGACGGAATGGCTGATGAGCCTATGGAGGAACTCGGCGGAAAAACGGTATTGGAATACGCCAGAACTCCCCATATGGATAAGCTTGCTGCATGCAGCGAGATCGGTCTCACCCACACCGTCCCCCGTGGTTTTCATCCCGGTAGCGATGTAGCCAATCTGAGTGTGTTCGGCTACGATCCTGCTACCTGCTACAGTGGGCGCTCCCCCCTGGAAGCAGCCAGCATGGGCGTGGATCTCGGTCCAGACGACGTAGCTTTTCGCCTCAATCTGGTGGATATCGTGCATAACTACGGCAAACTATATATGTACGAGTTTACTGCCGGACATATTGAAACCGATGAAGCCCGTCCTCTTATTAATGCCTTGCAGGATCAACTTGGGGGAAATGGAATTGAATTCTATCCGGGGGTGTCGTATCGCCACCTTATGGTGTGGCGCAATGGGAAACATCAGATGACATGCACCCCGCCCCACGACATCATAAACCAGAGTATCGAAGATAAAATGCCCCGTGGTGATGGGGCCGATACACTCATCAACCTTACAAACTCTGCACAGATGATTCTGAAAACCCACCCCGTTAATGAAATGCGCGCTCGTGAAGGAAAGTCGGTAGCGAACTCCATCTGGCTCTGGGGGCAGGGCAAGGCTCCGCAGATGCAGACATATAAGGAGAAATTCGGCATTGACGGAAGTGTTGTGTCGGCGGTTGACCTGATTAAAGGGATTGGCATATATGCAGGCTTGAATCCTATAGATGTACCAGGTGCCACGGGATATGTTGATACCAACTATGCCGGCAAAGTCGAGGCGGCGCTTCAGGCTCTGCAGGAAAAGGATTTCGTGTATCTTCATGTAGAAGCACCGGATGAGGCCGGACACAGCGGGGATATGGCTGAGAAAATTCAGGCCATAGAGCTATTTGACGAAAAAATTGTTGGAGCGATGCTTGAGCAGATTTCGGATCTGGGGCCGTATCGAATCCTCCTTATGCCGGATCATCCCACCCCTTTGCATCTGCGTACCCATTCCATGGATCCGGTTCCCTACATAATGCACGATTCTTCCGGCGCCTATACTAACTCGGTGCCTGTCCAGTCTTACAGTGAAAAAACCGCACGTGCTTCAGGGCTTATGTGTGAGGCTGCGCATACGCTGGTGCCGCGTTTGTTGAACCAGCAATAAACAATGGATGTGCCCATGAATACAGATGAGCACAGCACTGTTCGCAGACGCTCCTTTAACAAGATGGCTTTAAGTGGTGCGATGGTAGTGGTTGCCATGTTTGTTCTTGCGATGTGTGCACCGCTCTTGCCTGGAGATCCAGGTGCGATGGATATATCGCGGCAGTTGCAGCCTCCAGGACCCGATGCGTGGCTGGGTACGGACGACCTGGGGCGCGATGTGTTGTTGCGTATTGCATACGGAGCGCGGATATCCCTTCTCGTTGGGTTTGTCGCGGTGGGAATCGCTACCCTCATAGGGATTATCCTCGGTGCCGTTGCAGGCTACTACAGCGGTTGGGTTGATAGCATAGTTATGCGTTTTGTTGATGTGATGCTGTGCTTTCCCTCTTTCTTTCTGATTCTTGCGGTCATTGCGTTTCTCGAACCCTCCATCTGGAACATTATGATCATCATCGGTCTCACTGGCTGGATGGGGGTGGCGCGCCTGGTACGCGCTGAATTTCTCTCCCTGCGCGAGCGCGACTTTGTCATGGCTGCGCGCGGACTTGGTGCCTCCGATGTACGCATAATTTTGCGCCATATTCTCCCTAATGCCATTTCACCGGTGCTGGTCTCTGCTACGCTGGGGGTGGCCGGTGCCATCCTCACGGAGAGCGCCTTGTCATTTCTGGGGATCGGGGTGCAGCCCCCTACACCTTCATGGGGCAATATGCTTATTACCGGTAAGCAGACCCTGGGTACGGCGTGGTGGCTCTCCGTCTTTCCCGGTCTTGCTATTCTGGTTACCGTTCTCGGGTACAATCTCCTCGGGGAAGGATTGCGCGATTTTCTTGATCCCAGACTCTAGGAGGTAGATATATGGATTTAAGTTTAAAGCAGCTTGCAGAACTCGAACCCGCAGATCTGATTCAGGCACGCGCACAGGCGCTTGAACGGGCAGAGTTCAGGTTTATCTATGCGAGTTATCATCCCGATTCCAACTTCCGGCACAACTTCCAGTGCTGTAATGACTATCTGAGACACGCTCATACTGAGAAAAGTGTGGCGCCGCAGATTGATGAATGCAAGGTTCTGGTTGAGGATATAGAGGCAGAGAGTGCACAGGTTCTCTATCGCATGCAGATCACTCTGGAGGATGGAACTGAGGCCGGTTACTACGAAGTGGCAGAGCTCAAATGCGACAATGGTGGATGGCGCTATTTGCGCGGCTATAAAGTGCCGTTGCAAGAATTGGATTCGCTATCCGCAGAATATATCAGTTGTGAACTGATTATCCAGCGGGGGACCTGCTTTTAACTATGCCCGAGTTGCCTGAAATAGAAACCATTCGTACCGGACTTGAACCCGTGATTGTGGGGCAGTCCGTTGCTGCGGTATATATCCGCCAGCCACAGCTGCGTTACCGCATCCCCGCAGATCTGGATCAAACCTTGCGGGGACAGACGATCCGGAATTTGCAACGGCGTGGCAAGTATCTTCTCCTTCATGTTGACCGTGGTATGGTACTGATTCATCTCGGGATGAGTGGTTCGTTGCGATTTATAACTTCGAATCAAATCCCAGAACGTCACGATCATGTGGATTTTGTTCTTGATCATGGCGTCCTGCGCTATCGTGATCCGCGCCGCTTTGGGTTGGTGTTGTGGCATCCAGCTACCGTTGCAACCCACCGACTTTTAGAAAAGCTGGGACCGGAGCCTCTGGGGGACGATTTCACTCACTCCTATCTGTCACAAAAGGGTGAGGGTAGCAAAAGAGCGATAAAAAACTTCATCATGGACAGTCGTGTGGTTGTGGGGGTGGGGAATATCTACGCCAACGAGGCGTTGTTTCTTGCGCGTATCCACCCTCTACGCCTGGCTGGAACATTGAGCACTCATGAATGGAAGGAATTGCAGCGCAACATCGTTGCGGTACTTCACGCAGGGATCAAGGCTGGAGGGACCACGCTGCAGGATTTTGTGGATGGCAGTGGTAATCCCGGTTATTTCCAGCAGCAGCTATTGGTATACGGGCGCGACAATGCTCCGTGCCCGAACTGTGGTGAAATACTCCACAAACAGGTGATCGGACAGCGCTCCAGTTGGTTCTGCCCGCGCTGTCAGCAGGAAAATGTCAAAAAAACATAGGTGACTCTCATGCAGGAATTCGATTTTAACATCGACTACCGTGTCCACATCAGCGATATCAACTACGGTGGGCATGTGGCTAATTCAGCTGTGCTCAACTTCTTTCAGGATGCACGCATCGCCTATCTCAAATATCTGGGGGATTTCAGTGAGATGGATGTCGGTGGCTGCGGTCTGATTCAGCCCGAAGCCCACGTAAAGTACAAGGCCGAGATGTTTCACAACGATGCGCTCAAGATCTGGGTTGGGGTAAGTGAAATAAAGCGCTCCTCCTTTGAACTACGCTACTGCATCGAACGTGCAGGAGAACTCACCGCCGAGGGGAGTACTCCACTGGTAAGCTATAATTATGCGCGCAAGAAGCCGTGCCGCCTGCCTGAGGAGTTCCGCACAGCATTGGAGCGCGCTTTAACCTCACTCGACTGAAACGGGAACCAGGGGGAATGAATCGGACTCCTCAATGGTGCAACCCCCGGCATCAGCCTTTTTGTAGTAGACATACTGATCAGGGTTTCCGTCCTGATTTCGGTCCATGTTGGTTTCAATGAAAACGGTATATTTATTGGCTATGACCTCACTATCATCATCCTCAGCTGTATTTGTACTTGAACTGATAACCCATATCTGCTGATTCGGGATGTAAATTTCAACATCTGAATCAGAAATTTCGTATTTCCCCGGCCCTGGTAGTTCGTCTTTGATTCCAAAATATTTGCCATGATCAGTGAAATATAATTCCTGCGAAAACTTAACATGGCGCAGCGCCGCATATATGGTGCTCATACGTGCCTTGTCACGGTAGCCGTGGTAGGTGGGGATGGCAATGGTGGCGAGAATTCCCATGATAACTATC
>JAWOFA010000039.1:0-10346 GCA_046482505.1 Desulfuromonadaceae bacterium
ACATCATCACCACCTTCGCCAGCGACAAAGTTTTTATCAAACCTGAGATGGGTTAATTCTGCCCGGAACTGGCGATCCAGCGGCACAAAACCTTCCCCATCAGGAACACATCCGCGCCCACCAAGCAGAATAATCATTTGATTTTTCCCTCCAAGGTATTACCCTCTAATGAATCACTATTCTTATTATTCGAAAGGAGTTTGGCTATGCAGTTGCGTTCTATGCTTGCGGCGTTAGGGATGTTAGCACTACTGGGAACAGCGCAGGTCGGGTTTGCCGAGGATACCTGGGAGTATTTTTCGGTACAGAATGCGCTCAACAGTGAGCTGGCGCAGGAAAAACTCGACTCTGGGATTACATTCCACATGAAAGGAGAGCAGCATCCTCCGGTGAGCGATATCACTCCTGAATACACCGCGAATAAGCGTTCTCGCAAATTCGGGCGTTCAGTCGAAGAAGCGTGCCAGGTTGCGTTTATTTCTGCCCTGATCTCGTTTCAACAACGCGCATACAAAGAAGATGCGGACACCGTTATCGACCTGTATTCAGTCACCAAAGACAAGCGCTTCGAAAGCACGGATCAGTATTCGTGCCTCGTCGGTAGCATGGTATCCAATGTGGCACTGCGCGGTAAGGTGGGTAAGAGCGAATAGAGCTATTTCAACTCAGGCAGTATTTTGGACAAAGTCGTGGCGTGCCCTGAAGGGTGCGCCATTTTTATTTATATCCACCACAACACCAATGACAGAGATACAAACGATGCCATGGTGGAAAGAACGATGGAGGCCGACGCCAGATGGGTATCACTGTTGAGTTGCGAGGACAATACGTAGATAGCGGTGGAGGTGGGAAGACAGAAAAAAATCATTGCGGCCTTGAAGGCACTGCCTTCCACGCCAAACAGATACAAACATGCAGCACCGACGAGGGGAAGCATAACCAGTTTGAAGAGTACGGCAACCCCGGAGAGGCGAAAGTATCCGGGAAGATGTTTAAAGGAAAAAGCACTCCCGATGGAGATCAGCGCGAGCGGGAGCGCCACCATGGAAGCGAGGGAAAAGGTGTTGTTGACGAACGCTGGCAACGCTAGCCCTGAAGCAGAAAGGAGCAACCCTGCTACACAAGCAATGATGAGCGGATTGGAGGCCAGAGCGCGCACCAGGTAGCGCTGTTTTTGGGCGCGGGTCATTTCCTGACCGGAAAACCAGATCAGAATAGTAACTGCCATAACATTAATGATCGGAATAAGTATCCCGACCAGCACGGCAAACTGGACCACCCCGGCATCACCCATGGCCTGCAGTACTACGGCCATACCGATATAGGTGTTAAAGCGATAGCAACTCTGAGAAAAGCTCCCGGCCTGAAACGGCGCCACGCCACCCTTGAGGATAAATACCGTGCTCGCGAGAAAAACCGCACTCACCGCCGCAATGCCTGCCCAGATCAGTGACGCATCAACCGCATCCGACCCCGTCGCGGTGCTCACCTTCCAGAACAGCATGGCGGGAAAAAAAATGAAATACACTAGTTTGTCGGAAGCACGGAAGAATTCAAGAGGGACAAATTCGGTGCGGCGTACGCCATAGCCAAGCACAACCAGGGCAATGATGGGGAACAGGGTTTCAAGTATCACGGATATCACCTTTTATTTTACGGGCTTTCATTGCAGTGAAATATCCCCAGATACTAGGAAATAGACTGCACTTTAGCAAGTGGGTATATAATGAACTTACTGCTCACGGGCCCTGATGAATTAATTATGATCTTGCAAATTTAAGCAAGCTTTCAAAGTTTTATTTTATATAATGACGTTATATTTTTCATATCAAAATATGTTTTCTATTGAAAGCAGCTTACTATATGCAGAAGATTCTGCGTGATTTATATATATAAAAAAGCAAATCAAATTGTTTGCGTGGTTTTTGTCAATTTGATATATAGAGGTAACGTACATTTTCGCTTTCGTTGCTCCTTTCAGCGGGGCAACGGATCACTGTATCGGGTACAGCTGTTATAATAACAGCGTTTGACACCCTAACAAGGAGGAGTTTTATTATGTCCAAGAGAAGAATCCTTTCCGCCCTGGTGGCGGGCCTGTTTGCAACATCCATGCTCTGTGGTGGTTCTGTTGCCGAAGCAGCAAAAACCCGTCTCGCTTTTTCCGGCGGCCCGGACGGAGGCACATTTCAGTATTTTTCCAATGCAATCTCTTCGATGCTTTCCAAGGTTGAGCCCAACCTGGAGGTATCTAACATGGCTTCCGCCGGTTCGGTGGAGAACGTGCGCCGCGTTAATTCTGGTGATGCCGATTTCGGCATTGTGTATTCCGGCGACATGTATCTGGCGCGTAACGGCCGTTTGACCAACGATACAAAGAAATACACCAATGTACATGCCATGAGCTACCTGTACGGTGCTCCGGCGCATCTGGTGGTACTTGACTCCAGTGGGATCAACAGCGTGAGCGATCTCGAAGGCAAGCGCGTTGCCGTGGGCCCGGCCGGCTCCGGTGCAGCAGCATCCGCACAGCGCTTCTTCAGTGGTGTCGACCTGTGGGATAAGATCGATCAGGAATTCATCGGATACAGCCAGGGCGCTTCAGCGCTGGGGGACAAGCTCATTGACGCTCTGTGGGTTTTCGCCGGCTACCCGAATTCTTCCATCATCCAGGCGGCTGCGAGCAACGATATCAAAATCCTCAGCCTGGTTGAAGCAGGTGAATCTACCGATTTCTTCCAGGATAACCCCTACTACACCAAAGTTGTGATCCCCAAGGGGACCTACCAGGGGGTTGATTACGATGTGAATACTATCCAGGATTCAGCCATCTGGGCCGCAGGCAAGCACGTTAAGGATGAGCACGTCTACACTGCACTGGAGAACATCTACTCAGACCAGGGATTGAGCTTCATGGTTAGTGCCAACCGCGCTGCAAAAGCCATGAGCGTCGAAGACGGATTATTCGGTATCGCAACACCGGTACATTCCGGGGCGAAGAAATTCTGGAAAGAAAAAGGTTTGACTCTGACCCCTGAGCAGAAGTAAAAATACAATTCACATCCTGACTAAAAGGGAACGGGGCCGTTTGGGCACTCGTTCCCTTTTTAATGAAAACAACATACCCGCGTTACTGCTGATACGGAGCGAGCCATGTCCGAAGAAATGGAAAAAAACTTTGAGGATCTAAGCCCGGAAGAACAGGAGAAACTGAAGAAAATTGTCGAAAAGGACTCCAAGTCGTTTCGCAAACCGAGCGGTTTCTGGCACTGGGTCGTGGCTCTGCTGGGTGCAGCGCTGGTGTTGTTCTATTTCTACGCAGCGGGGATAAGCTCCGTCGGAACTCAGTATCACCTGGGTATTTATGTATTTATCACTTATATACTGGTGTTTCTCCTCTACCCTGCCGGGAAGTCCTGGGTGCGCATGGGGATGAATCTGCTACTCGCTTTTCTTCTAACCAGCGGCGCTTCCATCTTCCTGGTATTTAAAGACCATGTCGCTTTCCACGAAAAACTCATGGCGATAACCGGCCAATTCCATGAAGGTCTGGGTGCTGGACTCGCAGCCCTGGGATCGGCATGGATGTTTTTACTTGTGGTAATTGCCCTGGGGGTAGCGCTTCAATATCTGGAGAACTTCAGTGCACGCCGCTGGGAGCAGCTTCCCACCACGTCCGATGTGCTTTTTGCTCTGATTGCAGCTGGAGTGGTGTATTACTGGCTGAGTCAATTTGAGGCGCTTAACTGGCGCGCCGGAGCAGAGACCGACCTGGATGGCCTCATCAGCATCACCGGTGTTCTGATCTCTTTCGAAGTGTGCCGCCGTGTGCTGGGCTGGTCCATGACTATTATCGGCATGGTTATGGTGGCATTTGCGTATTTCGGACCCTACATGCCGGAACTTCTCGCGCATCGCGGCTTCGGCTTTGAGCGTATCTGCAATGCCCTGTTTCTTACTACCAACGGGGTATTCGGAGTTATGGCCAACGTATTGGCTACCTACGTTATTCTGTTTATCTTTTTCGGCGCATTTCTGCACAAATCCGGGGCGGGGCGCTTTTTTATCGACCTGCCGCTGGCTCTGGCAGGACGCAGCACCGGTGGTCCGGCCAAAGTTTCGGTTATCGCATCTGCACTCTTCGGCTCCGTATCCGGCAGTGCCATCGCCAATACGGTCTCCACCGGGGCCTTCACCATTCCACTCATGAAACGTGCGGGCTTCCGTCCTCATGTTGCCGGTGCCATTGAGCCTGCGGCCTCTATTGGGGGGATGTTCCTCCCTCCCATCATGGGTGCAGGTGGCTTTCTGATGGCCGAGCTCACCGGCCTGCCCTACTCCTATATCATGATGATCTCTATCGGGCCGGCGCTGCTGTATTTTTTCTCCGTGTTCTGCATGATCCACTTCGAGGCCAAAAAGCTCAACATCGTCGGGATCCAGGATGAGGAGTTCCCCCATTGGAAATCAGTTCTCAAAAGTGACTGGTACTTCGCCCTTCCCCTGGTAATCATCACCGTTCTCATGCTCATGGGTCGTTCACCGGGGTACGCTGCATTCTGGGCTACATTTTCCTGTATCGCGGTTAGCTGGATTAAAAAGGAAACCCGCATGGGGCCCGTTGAGATATGGGAAGCGATCCAGACCGGAGCACGTAACACCCTGATCATAGGTGCAACGGTAGGTGTTATCGGGGTTATTGTAGGGGTTATCTCCCTTACCGGTATGGGTCTCAAATTCTCCGATCTGATTATTGCCTTGGCGGGTGACAGCCTGCTGCTGGCGATCCTCCTCATCGCGCTGGCCTCACTGGTACTGGGGATGGGTGTACCGGTTACAGCCTCATACCTGATCGTAGCGGTACTCGCGGTTCCGGCCCTCGGCACCTTCGGCATAGCAGCCATTGCTGCGCACCAGATCGTGTACTGGCTCAGTCAGGACTCCAACATCACCCCACCGGTGTGTGTGGCCGCATATGCCGGCGCTGCAGTAGCAGGATCTGATCCGTGGAAAACGGGCTGGACAGCGTTCAAGTTTGCGAAAATGCTATACATTATGCCGATCCTGTTCGCGTTTACTCCCGGGATTCTGTTCCAGGGTAAGGTGGTTGACATTAACGCTCCGAAGTTTGACGGACCCTTTGGCAGCGTGGTCGCTATGAAGGTAAAAACCGATCAGGAGATTGCCAAAGGAGATGTTGTCGCCCTGATCAATGCCGGAGGGGAGACCATTGAAGTAAAAGCCAAAAGCGATGCTACTGCAAGCAGGGTCTATACGCATGCAGGCTCGATGATCGATCCAGGTCAGGCTCTGGTCCGCACTGAAAAAGCAGCTACCCCGTACAAGATATTTGCCTCATTCTTCTCCGCATTTCTGGGTACCATTGCGTTTTCCAGTCTGATGATGGGATACTGGATCAGACGTACGAGTGTGATAGAATGGATACTCCTGGTTCCCGCAACCATTCTGCTGTACTGGCCCACACCGGTAACCGATGCCAGCGGTGCGGCCATAGTTGCCCTTGTATGGATCATGCAGAAAAGCAAGAACAAACGTGAAGAAAAAATGAGTACTCAAGAAGCCTGAAATATCAAGTGACGACATACGAGAATGGAGGCTCCCATGCCCGAGATCAGCAAAATCCTTTATGCTACCGACTTTTCCGAAGGTTCTGCCGTAGCCGCAGAATGCGCGCGTACTTTTGCTGAGATGAATGATGCCGATGTTCTGGTTCTTCATGTAATCAGTGAGCTGGCCGACTCCAATCGGCTGCGGGTGCACAGTGATGACTACACCGAGATCGAACGGAGTGTTGAGCGCCTCGCATTCGACAATATGAAGCAGTTCTGCCCACGGTATTTTAAAGAAGGGCGCTACAAAAGCAGGCTTGAGGTGGGAATACCCTTCAAGGTGATAAACGAGGTAGCGCGTACAGAGGATATCGATCTCATCGTGGTAGGAACCCACGGACGCACCGGACTGGCACACGTGGTTCTCGGTAGTACTGCCGAGCGCGTAATGCGCAAGGCCGGACGTCCGGTTCTAACTGTTCCGTGTCGCGATCAGGAATAGAACCAGCTTAAATCTGGTACAGCAGCAAGCGCAGTGCAAGGAGTGAAAGCACAGCCCCGGTGATGCGATACAGCACTACTTGGGCTGTGCGCGAGTTGCGAAGCCCCTTGGCCAGATAAGCCGCTGCGAGCGCAATACTGTTAAACACCAGCAGAGTCGCGAGAATAAACACCCCTCCCAATATCACCATCTGCTGCGTCACTGCAGCGCCATCCGCCTCGACAAACTGCGGCAGAAACGCGAGAAAAAACACCGACACCTTGGGATTGCTCATATTCATCAGCACTCCGCGCCGGTACAAATAACCATACGCAACTACACCACCCTCTCTTGTCCGGACCGTTGCCGCATCTGCCCTGAACGCCTGATACGCCAGATACAGCAGGTACCCTGCACCTCCGAGTTTCAGAAGTGTAAACAGGGCCGGTGAAGCTGCTATGAGTGCCGCAATTCCAAGGGCCACCAAGGTGGTATGCAGCACCAGCCCGGTGCACAACCCCAGGGTAACAACCATCCCGGCACTGCGCCCCTGTACCGCAGACTGAGTAAGGACATATATATTATCCGGGCCTGGAGCAAGTCCAAGCATAATCGAAACGAAAAAAAATGGTATAAGGGTATCAAATGCAGGCATAACGTTTCTCTTATATTCAATCATTACAGGGGCCTTGCCGGTTTTGTAATACATCTGTTCCGACAAGCAACAAAGCCCCTTGAGTTATGTGCAAATATGAGTACAATAGTCAAGTATCATTAAGACCTCAAACCATAAGGAGTTACCCCATGTTAAGTCAAACACTGAATCAGGCCCTGAATGAACAGATTTCCTACGAGAACTACTCTGCTTTCATCTATAAAGCGATGCAGGCATACTTTGAATCTGAGGATCTCTCGGGTATGGCAAACTGGATGAACATACAGTATCAGGAGGAGTTATCCCATGCAGAAAAGATGTTCCAGTATGTGTGTGATGCCGGTGGTCGGGTCGAAATACTGGGAATGGATACTCCCAACAATGAGTACACCTCGCCATTACAGGTTTTTGAAAGTGCCCTTGAGCATGAGCAGAAAGTCACTCAGCGCATAAACAATCTTATGGAGCAGGCACAGGCGGAGAAAAACCATGCCGCGCAGATTTTTCTGCAGTGGTTTGTAACCGAACAGGTTGAAGAAGAGGCGAGCGTGAGTGAAATAATCTCAAAGCTCAAGCGCATCAAGGATGACGGACGCGGGCTGATGATGGTGGATCAGGAGTTGGCCAAGCGCACTGCGCCACCTGCAGAAGCCTGATTGTCGCGTATTCATCGCCTATACTTGAAAAAGGAAATTAATTCCTGCAGCTAATCCTTTTCGAGTCTGTTATTCCGGGGGTCTGTGCATTGAAGCACTGCCCCCGTAATTCTTTTGCTATTAGCAGGGAATGGTCTCCAGATTACATGGTGAAGCCAAAATGTTAGACTCAGCACTCAGAATCGGATACATTAAACATATGTACCCTTGAATATCTGCGCACCGCTGGTGTATATCCCGCATATTAATAGATTAAAAACATTTTGCCACGCATATCAATAAGTTCGAAGGAGTAATTATGCCCGCATCCCACCTGCACAAAGTATGGCTGCCCTGCATTGTCGTTATTGCGATACTGTTTTCAGCGCATCCGGTCATGAGTCAGACTGAAGCAAATCTAAACGAAAACCGGAGTGAGGAGTCCTTTGAGAAGGAGGAGTCTGTTGATCCGCCGGGAAGGCAGGGAAACATCCTTAACATTGTGCTGGGGAGCATCCCGGAGCGCTCCACCGAGCGCGGAACCCTGGTAATGGAGGCATACCATGATGCCGATGGCAATGGGAAATATACCGAAGGTGAAGAGCTGCTTCGCAATAAGATATCCTGCGTAGTTGATGACGTAAGATACAATCTCCCCGCCTTTATCCCCGGGCTGGATTACAACGCTCGCTACAGAATCAAGTGTCAAGGGAAGCAGGAATACGAGCCCACGGCAGTAAGCAAAAATGTTCTGGTTGCGCGCCGCGGCGAGATCATCAGCATATCTATCCCATGCAACCTGATTGAGGAATAAATTAACAGCAGTAACTCTACTGGAACAGGCGTACCAGCGCAATTCCTGCAGCAGCTCCCCCAAGGCAGAGCGTGACATTCAGGAGGATATTAAGTGATGCGGCTAGCCACTGACCGGTTTCGAGAAGACGCCATGAATCAAAGGCAAAGGTTGAAAAAGTGGTAAAACCACCCATCAACCCGACACATACCCCCAGGCGTAAATCTGCACTAAGGATCGGACTGCGCATGGCGAACTCCATCACAGCGCCCAGCAACAGTGAGCCGACAACATTCACTCCCAGAGTCCCATAGGCGAACCTTGTCCCGAGGTTAGCTGCAGCCCACGAGGAAACTCCATATCTCGCAATACACCCCAACCCTCCGAATACTCCGATATAAATCAAATGCATCTTTAATCTCCTGCTACAATCCACCCCAGAATATCACTCTGAGCAAAATCAGACCCAAGTACCGGTATTTAAAGTTTTTTCTTGCATCCTCCTCTATGTCGAGCTAGAATTATTAGCACTCAATGGTGGTGAGTGCTAAACGCGCACCATCAAATTCCGCCAAGGAGGTAATCACTATGTACGAATTAACACTTACCGGCAACACTCTGGACCATTACATAGCTCAGATAAATCAGTATAAACTGCTTGATCGTGAAACAGAGCACGAACTCGCGTTGCGTTATAGAGAGGAAAATGATCTTGAAGCGGCTCAGCGCCTTGTGTGTTCTAATCTGCGCTTCGTGGTTAAGATAGCACATGAATACCGCGCTTACGGCCTGAAATTGCTTGACCTGATCCAAGAGGGAAATATCGGCCTGATGAAGGCAGTCAAAAAATTCAATCCGGATCGTAACAACCGCCTGATCAGCTATGCGGTTTGGTGGATCAGGGCATACATTCATAACTACATCATCAACAGCTGGTCAATGGTAAAAATCGGCACAACGCAGGCACGGCGCAAGCTGTTCTTCAAGCTCAAGCAGACCCAGGATCAACTTCAGCGCGATACCGGGGAAATGTCGGATGATGCCGTTGCCGAGCACTTACATGTTAATGCAGCTGAAGTGCGCGAAATGACAACACGTCTGAGCGGAGACCAGTCGCTGGATGCGGAACTGATTGAGGGAGAGGGGCAGACATGGCTCGATAAACTCGCAAGCTCTGATGCGGATCAGGAACATCGGCTAATTGAATCCGAGGAGGAGAGTAACCGCAGTAGCGCAGTAGAGCAGGCTCTTGACACCCTGAATCCTCGCGAGCAGGAGATTGTACGTGAACGTATTCTGGCGGAATCTCCCGCAACACTCCAGAAACTTGCCGAACATTTCTCCATCAGTCGTGAGCGGGTCCGTCAGATAGAAAAGCGTGCGCTGGAGCGCCTTCGCACCTGCATGGAAGCACAACCGGCAGAATAACGGTTGAGTCGATATCCGGGTTGCTTTACTATGCTTGACTTACTCGGAATCGTGCATATGCGCACAACAAAATCAAGCTTCAGGAAAAGGATGTCAACACAGGATGTCACACTTTAGAAATTGGGTTCTGGTCATACTTCTCAGCATACTTGTAAGTGCTTGTGCCGGTGAAAAGAATATCGAGCAGGAGCCGGACGATATAGCTTATGCGCGCTTCAAGCAGGGCGAAGAGGCCTACGAAAAGGAGAACTACACCCGCGCTATAGAGCACTGGCAGGCGGTACGCGATATGTACCACTCCACAGAACTGACCACTCTCGCTGAGCGGAAGATTGCCGATGCACATTATGCTGCAGGCCAGACCATAGAGGCTATTGCCGGGTACGAAAATTTCCTCAAACAACATCCGGGACATCCGCAGACGCGCGAAATCCTGGTACGGCTGGGCAAGGCTCACTTCAGTGAGATTCTGAGTGCGGATCGGGATCAGACTGCGACCCGTAATGCCCTTGCGACCTTCCAGCAGGTACAGAGAAACTACCCGGATGCAGAGGACAAGGATGAGATCGCACAACTGATCCGCCAGTGCAAGGACAGACTCGCAGAAAATGAGCTTTACGTAGCGCAATTTTACCTGAAAAATGAGCGCTATGAACCTGCACGAGCGCGACTGGAACATCTGCGACAGAAATATCCGGCATTTTCAGAAATTCATAAGGCTGAATTTCTCCTTGCCAAGGCATATTATTTCACCGATGACAAAGAGAAAAGCAGCGCTCTGCTA
>JAWOFA010000069.1:0-14332 GCA_046482505.1 Desulfuromonadaceae bacterium
AGCAAGACAATGAAGCCATCCTCATTTTAGACACAGCAGAGCAGACCTTCACCTTCAGCGATATTCCTGCAGATGTCACTCCATCAGCATTGCGTGAATTCTCTGCCCCGGTTAAGTTGGATGGAGGCGCGCCACAGTCCACCCTGATATTTCTGCTGCACTACGACGATGATGCAGTAAATCGCTGGCACGCCGCACAGACCCTGCTAGTTGAGAAGATAGTGGGCGCCATAGTTTCCGACAGCACAGTTGAGTTTGAAAATGAGCTTATCGAAGCGTGGCGCGCAGTACTGCAGGATCACAGCAGCGACCCTGCTTTGCGCGCCTTGATTCTAACCCTTCCCACCCAAGGGCACCTTGCTGAGCATCTTGTCCAGCGTGGAGAGAAGGTCGACCCAGACGCTGTCCATCGCGCCCATAGCGATACAAAAAAACTTCTGGCCCAAAGCCTGACACATGAATTTAAGGACTGTTATCGCCGCTGTCTTGACAACGGCACATATCAGCTTACTCAAGCGGCGATGGGACAGCGGAGTTTGAAGAACGTTGCTTTAAGCTACCTGGCTATCCTCGAAGATGCCGAGGCGCAGGAGTGGTTGTGGCAGCAATATGTCAACGCCTCAAATATGACCGACCTGAGTGCTGCTCTCGCCCTCCTCGCACATGAAGACTCCCCGCGCCGCAATCAGGCGCTGGAGGAGTTCTACACGCGCTGGTGTGAAGACTCTCTGGTGGTAGATAAGTGGCTCGCGCTGCAGGCGCGCGCCAACCGCAAGGACTGCCTGGAGCAGGTAAAGGAGCTGATGGAGCAAAAGTGCTTCAGCCTGAGGAACCCCAACCGCGTACGCGCCTTGATCGGCACTTTTACCCAGGCAAACATGGTGCATTTCCATGCCGCTGACGGCTCGGGTTATATCTTTCTGCGCGAGCAGATTGAAGCCCTGGATCAGTTTAATCCACAGATCAGCGCCAGTCTGGTAACCCCTCTGCTGCGCTGGCCCATATATGAGCCTGAGCGAAGCGCCATGATGCGCGCAGAGTTAGACCATCTGGGGCGGAATCCACACATCTCTGCTGATCTGTACGAGATGGTCACCCACGGGCTGAACCAGAACGCCATCAATGGATAGAACATTATGCATAAATCAGCAGGATATCGTTTTGCCATAGACCGCGGCGGCACTTTTACCGATGTGTACGCACGCCTGCCAGACGGCAGCGAGCGGGTGCTGAAACTTCTATCTGAAGACCCGGCCAACTATGCCGATGCCCCTTTTGAAGGGATTCGCCGCATCATGTTGGCAGCAGGGGAGGACACAAGCAACCTGAGTGGCGCCCACATCGAATCGATCCGCATGGGAACCACGGTAGCCACCAATGCGCTCCTCGAGCGACGCGGCTCCCCTACCCTGCTGGTCACCAGTGCAGGTCTGGGGGATCTGCTTCAGATCGGAGACCAGAGCCGGGATGAACTTTTCAGCCTGAAGCCGCAGAATCGCGCTCCTCTGTATACCGAAGTACTGGAGGTGGAGGAACGGATCCGCCCCGCACAGTCGGGTGAAGAGGCCACCTACACCGGCACCGACGGTTCAGGATTTGTATGCGAGCGCCACCCGGATCCCGCGCCCATCCTGGACAAACTTCTACTTGCACGCTCACACGGGTGTGAAAGTATCGCGGTGGTGTTTGCCCACGCCTATCTGTGCCCAGCACATGAACAGATCCTAGGAGCGCTCGCTGCGGAGGCGGGATTCAAGCAGATATCCCTGTCCCACGCGGTGATGCCCATTGCGCGCATGGTGCCACGCGGCAACACCTGCGTGGTAGATGCATATCTCACTCCGGTGGTAAAGGCATATGCCCACAGCTTCCGTAGCGCCTTCAGCGACAAGCTGTGGTCTACCGAACTCCTATTCATGGCTTCCGACGGAGGCTTGCTTCCTGAAACCTCCTTTAACGGGAGTCGTGCCCTCCTCTCCGGACCCGCCGGTGGAGTGATCGGTTACGCTCACACTACGCACAGCCCCGGCAAAGGGCCTGCGGTTATCGGGTTCGACATGGGGGGCACCTCTACCGATGTATCACGCTTCGATGGGGAACTCGATCTCACCGATTGCAGCACCATTGCCGGCATCCCTCTCCAGATTCCCCAGCTAGACATCCGCACCGTTGCCGCAGGCGGGGGTTCGCGCCTCTTCTTTCGCCACGGAATCTTTGAGGTTGGCCCCCAATCCGCCGGTTCCCACCCCGGCCCGGTATGCTACCGTAAACACGGGCATCTGGCGGTAACCGATGCCAACCTTCTTCTGGGGCGATTACAGCCTGAGTTCTTCCCCCGGGTGTTTGGTCCGCGCGAGGATCAGCCTCTGGACCGGGAGGCGACTCAAGAGGCGTTTGCGCAGCTTGCACACGAAATAAACACCTGGCAGGCTCAAGAGAATCTCCCCTCCTTGAGCAGCGCAGAAATTGCGTCTGGATTCCTTGATGTTGCCAATGAAGTAATGGCACGCCCCATCCGCGAAGTCTCGGTTCAGCGCGGCTTTGACCTGGCAGAGCACGTCCTCGCATGCTTTGGCGGCGCTGGGGGGCAACACGCGTGTGCTATGGCGCGCAAACTCGGAATAGATACGATTCACATCCATCGCCACGCCGGTATCCTGTCCGCATGCGGCATGGAACTCGCCCCCCAGGTTGCAACACGCGAAGAAGCCACCAGCGGTGTCCTCAGCGCCGCGCAGCTGTCCCTCTGCAACCAACGCCTGCAGGAGCTCGAAGCAGAAACACGACGGGAACTGGGACAGCATGGCTTTACTCCGGAGCAACTTGAGAGTCGCCACTACATGCAACTGCGCTATCGCGGTACAGATCAGGGCATTCTCATCCCCATCCCAGCTGATGGTGACTACACCACAGCATTTCAGACAACCTACAAGCGCGAATTCGGCTTCAACCTCGAACGCCCCATAGAGGTTGACCATCTGCGGGTGCGCACCAGTTCCGCCTCTACCTCTCTTGTTGCAGCACCAGAGGCCCCTCTTTCTCCCACGCAGGCGCTCACCACCACAGATGTTTACTTTGATGGCTCCTGGCTCTCCACTCCCGTGTACGATTTCACCACCCTGAACCGTTCCAGCATCAAGGGGCCCGCACTCGTGATCCAGGACACCGCTACCATTGTGCTGGAACCGGGCTTCCACGCAAATATCGACGCACACGGCAACCTGACAATCCGCGCCCAGGCAGGCAAAGCGCAAGATAATCTCCGCAGTGCCAGCCAATCGAATACCACCCCCGATCCGGTCAAACTCGCACTCTTGAGTAATCGCTTCATCTCCATAGCGGAACAGATGGGAAAAGCGCTACAACGCACCGCCATATCCACCAACATCAAGGAGCGCTGCGATTTCTCCTGCGCCCTCTTTGATGCGGGCGGCAACCTGGTCGCAAATGCACCTCACACCCCGGTACATCTGGGGGCCATGAGTCATGCAGTCAAGGCACAGATTGAAGATCCGCAGATTGAACTGCTCCCCGGCGATACAATCCTGAGCAACCACCCTGCGCGGGGCGGCAGCCACCTGCCCGACATCACCCTCATCACCCCTGTCTGGACGGATAATGCTATTGTGGCGTATGTGGCGAATCGGGGACACCATGCGGATATCGGCGGTTTGACTCCGGGGTCCATGCCTCCGTTTTCCGCGTTTCTCGCCGAAGAGGGGTGTGCGATTCGCTCTTTAAAGGTTGTTACACGCGGCAGATTTGAGGAACAGCGCCTGCGCGAGATTTTTGCCATACCCGGCTCTGACCGCTATGGAGAGCCGGTTCCCGGGAGCAGAGGCATCGAAGACAACATCTCCGACGTTCAGGCGCAGATTGCCGCCAACCGCTGTGGCGCCAATCTGTTGCACGAACTCTACCGCCACTTCGGACTCTCCTGCGTAACAGCCTATATGGAGCATATCCAGGATCATGCGGAGCGCTGTGTGCGCAGCTGCTTGCAACACATAAGACAAGAGCACGCTTGTGCGCAGCATGGACATGATGAATGGGTAGAACTGCAAGCGCAAGACTTTCTTGACGATGGCACCCGAATCGCCGTTGACCTCCGAATTGGTCCGGATGGGGATGCCACCTTCGACTTCCGCAGCGCAGGTACACAGCAGTGGGGTAATCTCAATACTCCGCGTGCAGTCACCACTTCGGCAGTGCTCTACTGTCTGCGCTGCATGGTGGCGGAAGCAATTCCTCTCAACCAGGGGTGCCTGCGTCCGGTTCAGATCTTCACCCGCCCCGGCTCTATCCTCGATCCGGCGCCGGACCTCGGTGTTGTAGGGGGCAATGTCCTCACCTCTCAGCGTATTGTGGATGTGGTCCTGCGCGCATTTGACCTGGTTGCTGCATCCCAGGGGTGTATGAACAACCTTACCTTCGGCGGATCAGGGTTCGGCTATTACGAGACCATTGGTGGCGGGAGCGGAGCCGGTCCCGGGTGGCATGGCGCGAGTGGGATCCACACCCACATGACAAATACCCGCATTACCGATGTGGAAATCCTCGAGCAACGCTATCCCGTTGTGGTAACCCGGTTTGCCCTGCGCCACGGATCCGGCGGCGCGGGACAATGGTATGGCGGCGATGGTCTGGTGCGCGAACTCCGTTTTCTAGAACCCATGAATGTATCGATCATCTCTGAACGCAGGGTGTTTGCCCCTTATGGTCTGGGCGGGGCAAAAGCCGGGGCAAGGGGGCGCAATCTTCTCCTGCGTGCGGATACAGCTGAGGCGAATCCGGCTGAGGTAAATCTGGGCGCTAAAAACAGCATTACCGTTCAGCCAGGGGAGCGTATCCGCATAGAGACCCCGGGTGGCGGAGGCTATACCGACGTAAAACGCCTGAATGACAACTTATAAACTTCATATCTCCCCCAATTCCATTGCGTACAGGTCAGGATATAAGGTATTCTAAAACCATTCGTTTTATCTTAACCTCCATATATCCATGAGAGACCCCACCATGCATGTTAAGTCTGCAGAATTCGTAAAAAGTGCTACGGCTCCGGCCCACTATCCTGAAGCGATAATGCCGGAAATAGCTTTCGCCGGGCGCAGTAACGTGGGTAAAAGTTCTCTTCTTAACGTACTGCTCCAACGCAAGAGCCTGGTGCGTACTTCGTCCACTCCGGGGCGCACCCAGCTCATAAACTTCTTTTGTGTCAACCAGAGCATCAGTATGGTCGACCTGCCCGGCTACGGCTTTGCCAAGGTCCCCATAGAGGTTAAAAAGCAGTGGGGGCCCATGATTCGCACCTACCTGCAGAATCGCCCTGCCCTATGTGCGGTGGTGGTTTTGTTCGACATCCGCCGCATTCCGCGCGATGAAGATCTGCAACTTCTTGACTGGCTCGAGGAATACGGCATCATGACCATCCCGGTTATCACCAAGGCAGATAAATTAAAACGCAGTCAGCATCAGAAAGCGGTGGGAGGAATAGCCGAAGCCACCGGCCTCCCTGCTGATGCATTCACCCTTTTCTCCGCGCTTAAACGCAATGGAGAGGAGGATGTGTGGGAGCTTATCCAGACGGCCATCGAAGAGAGCAGCATCTCCCTTGACGCCCAGGAATGAAGGGGCTAGTCTCACCAGAAAGCCAGAGGATCGATACTATTTTATAAAGGACGTTACATATGGGAACTATCTACGTTGTAGGTGCCGGAATTGAAGGTCAGGAAGGTTTCAGCCAGCGCGCTCTTCAGCTATTGGAACATGCGGACGTCATTGTTGGTGCCCCTAAGCAACTCGCGCTGTTCAACAATCTTCAGGGTGAAAAACGCATTCTCGAAGACGAAGGTGATGTATGTGAGCAACTGCGCCAGGTTATAGATGCAGATGTTGTCGTCCTGGCTTCAGGTGATCCGCTGTTTTTCAGTATCGGGCGTGATTTGCTACGTAACATCCCGCCGGAAAACCTCGAATTCGTTCCCAATGTCACTTCAGCGCAGTTTGCATTTGCACGCATAAAGCAACCCTGGGATGACGCCGTCTTTATATCCGCCGAAGGGCTTCCACTTACGATGGTGGTGAATCGCATCATCGCCAACGACAAAGCCGCAGTACTCACCCATGATCGCTGTCCCGCGAGTGCCATCGCGCGCGAGATGTTACACCGTGGACGCGAAGGATATTCGGTGTACGTGTGTGAGAACCTCGGTGGAGATGACGAGCGCATTGAAGAGACTTCGGTCAAAGCGCTCCTCGATATGAATATTTCTTCCCTGAACGTGCTGATATTTATCAAACGCTTCGATCATGAGGGAGTACAGTATCAGCCCACCCTGGGAATAGCAGATTCTCAGTTTCAATCCCTGAAGAAGCAGATCACTCCGGAAGAGGTGCGTGTTATTGCCTTGGCCAAACTGCAACTGCGCCAGGATATGGATCTGTGGGATATCGGTGCCGGGAGCGGATCTATCTGCGTTGAAGCGGACTTCCTCCTTCCGCATGGACGCATCTACGCAATAGAGCGCAACAGCGAATATCTCGGGTTCCTGCGGCATAATCTGAATAAATTCTCTACCCGCAACGTCCGTATCATAGAAGGTGAAGCACCCTCATGCCTGGAGGAACTCCCCGACCCGGACCGGGTATTTATCGGTGGGTCAGGAGGCAAACTCTGGAGCCTCCTCGAAACGGTAGATGCACGCCTGAACCCCGAGGGGCGGGTCGTACTTACCGCTTCCACTCTCGACACACTCACGGCGGCAACAGATTTCTTCGAAAACAATGGCTACGTGATTCAGGTAACTACAGTAAATATCGCACGTACAAGTAACACCAGTGACTACAAAATTTTTGAAGCACAAAATCCGGTGAATATCGTTATGGCCACCAAGGACACCTCTGTGGAACTGAACTGAAAAGGGAGAGGATTGAACAGATGGAAGAACGGCGCAAACACCAGCGGTTTGAAACCCATAATCTAGTCTACTATATCGTCAAAAATGATGGCAGCGAACTTTCTCAGGACATGGGGCGTACCCTGGATGCAAGCGAAAGAGGGGTGTTGATTGAAACCCGCTTCCCTCTGGTCGAAGGGTTAAAACTGAAGATGGACATCGCCTTTGCTGACACCATTATCAAGCTCAATGGTGAAGTCGTTCATTCTCATGCGACAGAATCTGACATGCACCTATCAGGAGTTGAGTTTGAGCCAATGGATGAAAAGACTCGCTCTCTGCTAGCAGATTATCTATGCCAATTCGACCCGGAGTAATATAACCTGCATTCCTTAGTACGCGCCTCATGCAAGGAGTAAGGTCGTGGGTAAAATTATTATAATTTTCATGGCCGGTCGCTACTTGATGCCGTTCTACAAACATTTTTCCACATTTTTCTGCCTGAGCCTTGATCCATCCACCTCCTTTTACAAACATTCAGAAGTCAAACAAGCATTTCAGCTTCACTCCTTTGTGATAAAAACTTGCCAATTCAGGCTTTGTCTGTTTGTGATATTTGTGTAATTTTTATGTTGTGGTAGTGTTATGTTGAGAATATGATTGAATTCTAAAACACATAGAAACAAGCCCAAGCACGTGTGTCGCTGCTTGGGCGCCTTTAGTGAGGCTTTTTGTGTACAATTTGTGCTATGCACTTAAAAGGAGGAAACATGAAAAAACTAGCTCTACTGCTGATGTTCCTATTCAGCCTTCCCGTGGTCGGTTACGCGTCTGATCTCAACCAATCCGCCCAGGAGGGGCGCTTCTTCATTAACCCAATGGTCGGTGGATTTGACAAAGAGAGTTCAGACGATTTCAACCCCGAAATCAATTACTCCCTCGGACTGGGGTACAACTACTCTGCCAACCTGAGCAGTTATTTTGCCGGTTCTTACGCCCCTGAGCGTGGAGATCAAGACGCCGATCTCACCACCGCCTCAATCGGCGCCCTGTATCACTTTATGCCGGAAGAGCGTCTGGTACCCTACGTCTCCGCTGCACTCGGCTATCTGGGCATTGACGGCAAGGATGGTCTTGGGGATGAGGATCAGGCCCAGTTCAACTACGGCGCAGGACTCAAATACTTTGTCAGTGAAGATATCGCCCTGAACACCGAAGTACGCCACATGCTTGATACCAGCGGGGAGCCCAACAGCCTGATGTACCAGGCCGGCCTGGTATTCTTCCTTGGCGAGGGAGTTAAGCGCGACAGTGATAATGACGGCGTTCTGGACGAGAACGATGCCTGTCCGAACACCCCGGAAGGTGCTGCAGTTAACCGCAAGGGTTGTGCGCTCGACAGTGACAATGACGGCGTATCTGATTACAAAGACAAGTGCCCTGACACCCCCAAGGGTGCCCCGGTCGACCGCAGAGGATGTGCGCTTGACAGTGACAACGACGGCGTATTTGACTATAAAGACAAGTGCCCCGACACTGCTGAAGGAGTTGCGGTTAACCGTGTCGGCTGCGCCCTCGATAGCGACAACGATGGTGTAATTGATGCCGATGATGCCTGCCCAGACACCCCTGCAGGCGCTCCCGTTGACAGCAAAGGCTGCCCACTCGACAGTGACAATGACGGAGTCTTCGATTACAAAGACCGCTGCCCTAACACTCCCGAAGGCGCGAAAGTGGATGACAACGGATGTCAGCTCAAGATGAACCTTGTTATTCAGTTTGATACCAACAAGGCAGCAATTCTGGAGCGTCACACCTCTGAGCTGGCTAAAGCGGTAAAATTCATCAACAAATATCCTGAGCAGAAAATCCTCATCGCCGGCCATACAGATAGTGCCGGCAACGCAGACTATAATAAGCAGCTTTCACAGAAGCGCGCAGACGCAGTTAAAAACTATCTGGTTGAAGAAGCTGGTCTCAATGCTAGCAAGCTTGTTACCAAGGGATTCGGCGAAGACAAACCTCTTGCCAGTAACGAGACAGCGGCCGGAAGACAACAAAACCGCCGCGTTGAACTCAGTGTTTTCATGCAGTAGAATAAAAACATCTGAGGCTTAATCTCTACCATTGAGCATCCTCAAAGGCCCTCCTGTCATATACTCAGGAGGGCCTTTTTGCTGATCTCCTGCACAAAAGCAACTATTACATACCCACTTAATTTCTCCCCCAACCTGGCAGATTATTTTGGGGGAAACGATTGCATGAGTGGTTGCAATTGTATACAATATACAGCGTTTCCTACGCCCGATCAGGTCGATCCGGGCTTAAGAAGCTGAACCGTTACAGTATTTAACCTGACCCATTGGTTTAACATCGATATTACAGAAGGGGGATTCCTCATGAGTGAGAAAATCGATCTACAGGAAGCAATCAAGGATGCCATGCAGACTGAAAAAGATGCCATGGACTTTTATAAGTACGCTGCGGAAAAAATGTTTGATGACCACGCCAAGCGTGCGTTTGAAATTTTAGCTCAGGAAGAGAAGCAACACGCTCACATGTTTTATGAATTCTACAAAGGGGATGATATCACCGATTTTGAAGAATTTATTGCGCAAGAGCCGGATACGGAGTCAAACTGGTGGAAAGCATTGCAAAAGGCAATGCTCGGAGATTTTGATGAGCGTAAAGCTATCGAACTCGCCATTGACCAGGAGGCGGAACTGGAAAAAGAGTTGCTGCAAATGGCGGAGAAAATTGACGACCCCGCAGTTAAAAATGTGTACTTAGCCAATGCGCGGTCTACACATCATCACTACGAGCTCTGCATGGAAGAACGCAGCGCCCTGCTGGGGGAATCCAGCTGATTTCGCTAAAAACCAACGCATTAAACAGCAACGCCCGCTTTTTTCAAGAGCGGGCGTTGCTGTTTGAGTGCTTCAACATCTGTCCCTGTATCACATAAACAAAACGCCAGCTCTACTTATTGCTGTTTCTCTACGCTACAGGTATCGAGTTTTCGCGCCTGCGATTCTGCATAACCACTCTCGGGGCTCCAGATCTTTACCCACATCTTGTCCGGAAAGGCCTGCGGCTTGTACACGGATTTCCCCAACAGCAGACGCAGGCACTCCTGGGTCACCTCTGAAATACTCGGATGAGGATATACCGACTTCAATACATCAGCTGCTCCTTTATCGTGATCCATGAAATGAGCGATAGCGGTCACCACATTGGAAACCTGAGGACCTCCGGCTCGCATCCCGATGATTTTCATCTCTGCATCATCGTGAACAATAATTTTCACAAACCCACGCGTATTACGCATCGCAATGGGACGACTCATCATTGCATTGCTTACATACGCAACCCTGTAGTTGTACCCTTTAGTCTGGCATTCCTCCTCACTCAGGCCAACAGTGGCAACAGAGGGGTTCAGGAACATAATCGCTGACATATTGCGGTAATTGAGGGGATGAATATCGCGACAGGACATGACCTTTGCCGCCATACGTCCTTCCATTTCGGCAATATTTACCAGATTAGGGTGACAGGTCACATCACCGCAGGCAAATATATTCTTTCCCACACGACAGTCAGAGCCAGTATTCAGGTAACCCCTCTCGTCCACCTTAACCCCGACATTATCGAGCTTGAGTTTTTCCAGGTTAGGCTTGCGCCCTACAGAAAACAGCACATTATCTACTTCCAGAACTTCGCTGTGTCCATCGGGGAAATCGAGAAATGCCCGCAGATAATCTTGATGATGTTCCACCTTGCGCAGAGTAGCCGACTGGAGGATTTTCACCCCGTCTTTTTCAAGATTACGGTGCACGAAGCGACTCACATCGCCATCCTCATACGGGAGTACACGATCTTTGTGGTCAACCAGATAAACCTTGCTGTGGCCGAAACTGGAAAAAATTGTAGCGTATTCACATCCGATAACACCGGCACCAATAATCAGAAGTCGCTTAGGAAAGCGTTCTATATTGTTTATTCCATCGGAATCAAAGATGCGGCGCTGATCCACCTCAACACCAGGGTAAGGGCGCGGATAGCTTCCGGTGGCAACGAGAAAGTTCTTGGCTCTGACCTGGTAGGCGCTATCCTCCTTAGGTTCCACCAGTACCGTATTGGAATCCAGGAACTGGGCCCAACCATTAAGCAGAGTAATGGAGCCTGCCCCTTTCCAGCGCTGCGGTGAAAATGTTTCCAGCTGTGTGAGCATCTGATACTGACGTTCCTTAATCGCCTGTTCCACGGTAGTCATCAGTGTTTTAAAGTCCACCTCCAGGCCGGAAGCACGGTATCCACGATCTATACGTCGGGCCACGGCAAAGTCCTTAGCTAACTCCCACATGGTTTTCGACGCCAGCGCTCCGTCTTTTACCCCGGCACCACCGATTTCACCGCCCTCGACAATACAAACATGAGCACCAAAATCAAAGGCCCGCATCGCTCCGGCAAATCCACCTGGGCCACACCCAAGCACACACAGATCATACTCGCTGATTGCTTCCATCTTAATCCTTTCTAGACATATGGCTTTGCAGCCGCACTGCAAATTTTAACGAAGCAGAACGTTATGGTTATTCGAGTAAAGCCAGAAAGGCTCCCAGCCTTTTGAGTACGCAAAACCTATCCCAGTGCCACATCAAGAATCATCATTACGGTAAACCCCACCAGGGTAAACATGGTCACCTGATCAATATGCGCCTGTTTGCGTTGCGACTCAGGGATCAACTCTTCCACCACCACAAAGATCATGGCACCGGCAGCAAAACACAGGGCAAATGGGAGAATGTCACGCATATACATGACAAATAGAGCGCCCAGAACGCCGGCAATGGGCTCAACCACCCCGGACATCTGACCCAGAGTAAAAGACTTTTTGGCACTCATACCTTCGCGCCGCAAAGGCATGGATACAGCGGTTCCCTCAGGGAAGTTCTGAATCCCGATCCCGATAGCTAGTGCCACCGCACCCCCGATACTTGCCGAGGGCAGATCTGCCGCTACCGCTCCGAAAGCCACCCCCACAGCTAATCCCTCGGGGAAATTGTGCATGGTTATCGCAAGTACCAGCAAGGTACTGCGCTGCCACGAAGTTTTCACCCCCTCAGACTGGTTAATGGCAAGGCTGGGATGGAGGTGCGGCAGAAATTTATCCACCACACGCATACATATCCCGCCACTCATAAAGCCGAGGGCGGCTATCAGCCACGGAATCTGCTCCATCTGCTCCGCCATATCGATGCCCGGCGCCAACAGCGACCAGAAGCTTGCGGCTATCATAACCCCGGCGGCAAATCCGAGCATGCAATCCAGCAGTTTGGGTTTGACCTCACGCGCAGAAAACACCAGGGCTGCGCCAGCGGCTGTCATACCCCAGGTAAATAAAGTTGCAATTAAGGCCTGAAGTACAGGATTCAAATTCAGCAGATATTCGAACATAGTCTTCCCCCTAAAGTCGGGATGTTAAAGTTCGCTGTCTGCACGCATGCGCAGATACACGGGAAACCTTGGAATTCCGGATTTATAGTAACCGGTGTACTTGTAGGTTATCTCAGCCCCCAGCGGAGGTGGATTTTCACGCTCTGCATCGGTAAAACCGGTGCCGACCTTAAACTCGATCCCCTCAGGGGTACATACACGTAATGACCCTAAGCGTCCACGATTACGTCCACTGCCCGAGATATGTTCCACCACAGTAGCCTCTGCTTCCTCAAAGAGCTTTACCTTGAGAATGGTAGCACTCCGCCCCGGGGCATATGTCCCTTCGGGATCCCGTACTATCAGGCCTTCCCCACCATGCTCCACTACTTTGTCAAGGTGTTGCAATAAATGCGCTGCGCCCTTAACCTCAGTCTGTGGAATCAGAAACATGTACGGCGGACGATTGCGGGAAAACCAGCCCTCTACCCTTTTCAACCGATGCCTGAAATTCCCGTGAGCATCCGGAACATCGAAGATGGCATATTTGAGGTCCAGCCATCCCGGGTGTGCCTGCTGCTGCAATACCCTGGAAACGGTCTGCGCAAAAGTACCGCGCCCACCCCAGAGTTCCCCCTCCAGAGGGAAAGGTGGCCAGCCGGCGGTAAATTCCGCTGGAGGGCTCAACACCACGCCGTTCTTACTGTAAAGAGTTTCGCCATCCCAATACGCCCGTACTCCGTCAAGTTTCTCACTCATCCACCAACCACTGACATTGATCTCAGAAGAGTACTCCTGCGGCAGCATGGGGACGTGATCCTGAGCCGTGGACACCCCGGGCAGCGCAGATAAAGTCAGCACCAAACAAAGCACAATGACCAACTGCAATCTTAACCTACGTTGCCACTGTCTTATGCTCTTTATACCTCCGCTGGATTTCACGCTTCAGCTTCTCCCCTGCCCAACAGCGTCACATATCTCTTTACTGTGTTTCACGCGCTTTGAATCTTGCTACGGAGCGTGCGGCTCTATCCAACAGGATCAGCTCATCTCCATCCAGATATACCCCGGAAACCCTTGCCAACGCAGAAAGGAATTTACTTTCCAACTGCATAAGTTCAGAAGAACACGCCATCATAGTGGTCCCCAGAGGACTAAGATGTAATGGCAAAGAGGTAGTAAAGCTCGGACTTCGTTGCTCCATTTTCTGTACAGCGTCATCCCCTGCCATCCAGGATCCGGTAAGGCGATTGCATCCGCTGGAGCCGTACACCCGTTGGGGATCGCACTGGAACTGTAACCATGCTGCTCCCGCTTGGTCTTCATCAAGAGAGGCGCCGTCCAATTGGACCAGAACCCAGGCTTTATCTACAAACATATCTATTGCCGCAGCGACATCCTGCGCATCAAAATCCTCCACCCGCTCCAGCATATACGCAGAGGCAAGGTCTCCCGTTACACGTTCTCCGGATTGGTCCAGCGCAAACAGCCTGTTTTCTCCCACCTGAAACAAATTCCGTCCACCGCTCAGGTTCAGAAGCTCTATTGTTCTACCGTCACTGTCCCATTCAAATACACCCTGATGCATATGCTCTGCATCCGAAGATTCTACTCCCAAGTATGTGGATTTACGCACATAGGTATGCGCCGGACTGAGGGTCAGCGTTGTCCGGATACCAGAACAATCGGCGCAAGGGAGGGTTCCCGCATAGGTTCCGCTCCAGTCGAGGGCATTTCTGCTGTTGTGCCTATCAGGAGGCTGAACAACCTCCTGATTATTTGAGGGGAGAAGAGTGCATCCTCCGCTACCAAACACCACACTAGCGAGCAGAATCATAAGATAAATGCGACATTCACCGTGTCTCACCCTGCTTTGGGTCTGACGCATATTACTACCCCCCCCTTTTTTGACCGGATTAGAAATTAGCTACGAGCGAGGCCGCCAGGACGGTATCGGTATCGTCGCTGTTCTCAGCCGGCTCGTTATCGTACTTGATAAC
>JAWOFA010000083.1:0-5834 GCA_046482505.1 Desulfuromonadaceae bacterium
AAAATCACAACCTGAGTCGCAGTACTCATGCATCTCCCTCCTCAACATTATCTCCTTCTAAATAATCCTTCAGTTCAGGGTAAAAGTGGGCAATCCCCTGCAGGATACCTGCGGAATAATTTCCACTTGAAGGGGAACTGTTATTGTCGGCAATATACAGGGTGTTGCGGTTGCCGTTTTCATTGGCCAGGCGCACAGCCGACTCTCTCACCTCTTCCGTGGCATTGGCAACCAGTACCGAGCGGATCGGACTCGCCAGCACCGCAAGGTCATTGCCGCTGTCACCGGCAAAAACAGTCCCGCTTTGTCCACAACCTACCTTATGTTGCAGAAAATCTATGGCTTTGCGTTTGCACGCGCGCAGGGGCAGGATATCCAGCAGGCCGATATGTTTGATATCATCAATGCTCCAGATCAGTTCGATGTCCACATCCAACTGTTCAAGCCGCTGGCGTACATCCTTCAACAGCTTATCTGTATCTGCCGGCATGGGTATTTCATAGCTGAGTTTAAAACGATTCTGCCGCGCATCACTCTGCAGGACAAGCGGGTACAAGCCATCTAAAGCCTGTTGTAGATGATGCCGGGACAAGCCGCGCCACGAAACGGCCAGATGCTCATGCCACTGTTCATCTTTATGCCAGTGCTCTCCATTAACGGCATATATAGTAGTGCCAACGTCAGTTACGGCATAATCGGGCTGCGGGAGAGCGTATTCTGCAATGGCTTGTTGTACCAGGCCGCGATCGCGCCCACTCACATAAACCAACGTGACAAACGGGAGCTGACAGAAACGTCGAAAGGATTTACGGGCCTGCGGGTGTTCAGGTTCCGCGCCGTTGGGAAGCAGGGTCCTGTCCAGATCCGTACATAAAAGCAATTTGCTCGGCATGGAACTATTCAGCATGGCGAGTCATATCCGCCTGATTGAAAAAATCGTAATGCTCCAGCGCTTCGATAATCCCGGCAGCATATGGCTTTTGAGAAAAATAGATTCGATCGAGATCAATCAGCTGCGACAGTTCTTCGTGATACCGGTTGGCAACAACAGCAGCCAGAGTGTTACCGCGCATCATATCTTCATCAGCTCCGGAGCCTCCGGCGACAAAGACTTTTTCGAGCGGAAAGCCCCACTGCTCAGCAACATATCTCAATGCCATCCCCTTTGATGCTCTGAGCGGCAGGATATCAAGGAACTGGCCGAATGCCATCTGAACATTTACCGAAAACTCCTTCTGGTGGAGTAACTGCTTAATATCTTCTATATCAGCTATTTCCGGGTCAATATAATAACTGAGCTTGAAACGGCTCTGTTCCCGTTTGGGCTGGAGTTCAAGCCCCGGATATTCATGCAGCACCCTGCGGATAGCACGAGGGTTCCAATGGTAATCAATATGTCTGGCCCAGGCGATATCTCCAATCAGTTCCGGGGAGTGGTATATCTCGGTTCCACTACTGGTTATCAGGACTGAAGGCTCGGGGATATGATGCTTTTTCATCATTTTCAGGGCCGAATCCAGGCGCCTGCCCGTGGCTATAATAGATTTGAAGTATTTACGCTGCTGCTGGAAAAGTTCAATGAGGCGCGCAAGTGAGTCCGGGTCCCCAAGCAGATTCTGATCCAGATCCGTAACAACAGCGCGGTCGCGATAAATTGTTTTGCGCCGCTTTACCGGTTTGCGCACCAGTTTTTCCGAGCGCTGAGCAATCGGTGTGATAATCTCGAGATAGCGCTGCACATGGGCATCCCAGGAGTAATGCTCATACACTCCATCCTGCCCCTGCTGAGAACATTCACGCCACAGGCTCTCGTCCCCCAGCAGTTTCAGAAGTTCCCGCGTAATGGATTCAGGCTCCAGTGGATTGATGAGGAATCCGTTATGACAGTTTTTCATGATGTCCTGCGGGCCGCCATCTTCTGTGGCCACGATAGGCAATCCGCTCGCCGCAGCCTCAATAAGGGTCAGACCGAACGGTTCGGTCAGCGCCGGGTTGACAAACACTCCACCAGTTGCGGCCGCTATGCGGTAAATGGTCGGAACCTGATCGCGTTCGTGATGTTTGGGCAACGCAACCTTCCCATAAAGATCATAACGATCAATGGCCACGAGCAATTCGTGAAAAACCTCCTGTGCCCCCTCATTCAGGTCGTCAATATCATCCCGGTTACCTGCAACAATCACAAGATTGCTCAGACGTTGCAATTCATCAGAAAGACCGAAGGCATCAACGAGAGCGACAATATTTTTTCGGTGATCCGGGCGTGACAAGGCCAGAATAATAGGCTTGTCCGGATCTTTAAGGTGGCGGGTAATGGTCTTGTAAAAAGGATGCTTCAATTCATTGCCACGGGGCGGTTGAAACTGCTGCAGGTTGGTTCCCGGAGGGACAACGCGCATCTGCTCCGGTTGATAGTGATCATATAACGCGTACTGTTCCTCAATTTCCTGATGGGTACTGGTAATAACCCTCTCCGCCGTAGACAGAGTGATCTCTTCAGCCTCAATACGTCGATGCATATTGTAACGCGTCTCAATGTCATCGTCTTTCAGGCCATCGGCAAGCAGACGCCTGCGCTTGACCCTCCCCAGTGAATGACCGGTATGAATGAGCGGAATTCCCAATTGACTCGACAGCCTTGAGCCGACATAGCCTGCATCCGCATAGTGGCTGTGAATAATATCCGGCATGCAAGAGTCAGAGCGCAAAAATGAACACATGTTGTCGGTAAAATGATCAAGGCTGTCCCAAAGCTGTTCTTTAGCCACATACTCATCGAATCCGGTTTCGATACGCACAATCCTTAGCTTGTCATCCAGAACCTCAATATGTCGGGAATAGTCCGAAGACACCCCGGGGTCTGTAATCCGTTGAGTAAACAGATCAACCTGTCGGACGTCATCACGCCTTGCCAGGGCCTGAGCGAGTTCAACAACATACAGGGTTTGCCCTCCAGTATCAGCATCCCTGCCCAACTCCAGTTGATGTCCACGGATCAGGCCATGGACACTGATAAGGGCTATTGAAAGCTTATCCGTAGTTTTCATTTCATCCTTTCCAGAAAACACCCATAAAACCAGTTCCAAGTATCAATACATTAATTTTTAACAGAATTATCAGTAAAGTCAAAAAGTTAGACAGGCATGTCGATCAGCCAGGTGTAGCTTTGAACATTGTTTCAGGGGTACTCAGGCACTAGGGTAATCGGTATAACCTGCTGGTCCCTGGGTATAAAACGTATCTTCATCCCACGCTGCTGTTTGAATTCCGTCCCTAAATCTCTCAACCAGATCAGGATTAGAGATAAACGGCTTACCAAAGGCCACCAGATCCGCAAGACCGTCAGCAATAACGTTATTCCCTGTTTCTCTGGTAAACGCCGTATTTATGATAAGTGTCCCTTTGTACATAGGCCGGTAATGTCGGGCTATATTCGGCTCTGCTCCGGGAACATCGCTCACATCCGTAAAAGGTTCTGAGAGATGCAGATAGGCGAGAGCGTAATTATTGAGTCTGTTCACTATATAGTCAAAAGTGGGGATCGTTTTCTCATCAAGAGTCATGCCGAAGAGACCGTGCAGTGAAGGGTTGAGTCTCACACCAATGCGGTTTTCCGGCACATGTTTCTTCACTTCATCAATTACCTCAAATAATATTCTCGCCCTATTCTCTATTGAGCCACCGTACTCATCTGTCCTCTGGTTGGATGTTCCGCTGAAAAACTGATGCAGAAGATAGCCGTTGGATGAGTGAATCTCTACGCCGTCAAATCCCGCAGCCATGGCATTTTTTGCTGCATTACCGAAATCAGCAATCGTTTCTTTTATCTCATCCATAGTCATGGCTTTGGGAGTCACAGTTTCTTTGGCGCCATTAGGGGTATGACATTTTGAATGTGGATTTATTGCAGATGAAGAGAGGGGGAGCTCCCCATTGTGAAAATCCGGATGGGACATGCGACCCACATGCCAGAGCTGGATAAACATTTTTCCACCCCTGGCATGGACAGCATCAGTTACCTTCTTCCACCCTTCTACCTGTTCATCTGAATGGATACCCGGAGTGTTGATATACCCAACTGCACGTTTCGAGATCTGAGAGCCCTCGGAAATAATCAGACCTGCCGAAGCTCGCTGCGCATAATATTCAGCCATGAGATCTGTGGCTACCTTCCCGGGATTATCCGCACGGCATCGAGTCATCGGTGCCATCACCACACGGTTTTTAAGATTAATGTCTCCCATAGTATAGCTCTGCAAGAGCGGTTGGCTGGTTTCCATATAGACCTCCTTTGTGTACTAATTATATGTAAGTATACTGCATTTCTCTGCGTTTCTTGAAAATCTTATCATGGCTGTTAGTATATTCAAAAAATTCAAACCCAAACTGAAAGGATACGCTATGAAAACCAGAAACAGTGTGTATAAGTGTGGAATGTGCGGCAATGTTGTAACTGTCTTGACTGGTGGGCAGGGAGATCTTATCTGCTGCGACGCCCCTATGGATCTCATGGTTGAAAATAGTACTGATGCTGCACATGAGAAGCATGTTCCTATGGTTATCGGTATCCGTGATGACATCGAAGTTTCGGTTGGCAGTGTACCCCATCCCATGCAGGATGAGCATTACATTGAGTGGATTGAACTGCTTGCAGATGGTATCAGCTATAGAAATTTCCTTAAGCCGGGTGACACACCAGATGTCAACTTTGCAGTAGATGCCAAGGAAGTAACAGCACGTGTTTACTGCAATATACATGGGTTGTGGAAGAGTAGCCCCCACGGAAAGTAGCAGGCATTAAAGGTAGGATTTTAGCAATAGAGTTCAGGGGGCAGCATATTTAATTCGCCTTCCCCTATGTAACAGGATAAGTAATTCTGTCCCTTGGGCTCCCTGAATATCAACTCCGGCCCCACCGCTCTTTACTGTCTATTATCAATAGTAAGTATCAGCGTTAGGCATAATCGCTCCTGCTACATTGGTGAAAGGGTGGGTCCCCCCGGCGCATCTCTTTAAACACAACATACACCGCGTCTTGCCACTGTTCCTCGGTAATGTCAAAACGGGCACAGTACTTTTCATACCGCCCCAAAAGGACCATCTCCACCACTTCGCTGAAGTTGCAGTTCTCGATACAGTGCTGGGCAAAGTTTCTAGCGTTGGATGGGAGATTATTTATGATGAGCATGGACACCCCCTATTATCTGTACTCAGTTAATTTGTGCACTACGGATATCATTTTTACACTGGGCCCCAACATGAGTGCAACAGTTCTAATAAAAAACCAGATATATGAAAAAATATATAATAGAGGTTTTTCTCCCAAGCTTTGTTATTTCTGTCCTTCTCTGTTTGACCATGTTTCACCTCTAGGGTGCGCAGTGTAGACAGACTCAGTGTGGGCCTGCGTTAGCACTGGTAGATTTGGAATAGTATTTGACAGTAACGTATACTCAAACTGATGCCGGTAGATGAGGGGTTGGGTGTGGGAGGCATGCATGCAAATCGTTTGCATAATATAGCATTTAAACCGAGCTGCAGTTGGCTGAGGCCACACCCAAAACCATTCGGCAGAAGTTCTCCATGGTGCTGGAGCGCAGCGTAATGGAGTTGAATGTTATCTCCTTATGTTGAGAAGGGTCGAGCGTTTTAGTGGATAACAATCTGGGCTTTAAAACGCATATATGGTATAAACCCCGCTGAAAGAGTATTCGATTGGCGGCGATTGTTTATTATCGTTGTTTTTATCAAACCCTGTTAACAAAGGAGTTGTATTGAAATGAAGCATGTAATCGCTCTGGTATTTCTGGTTTCGCTGGGTCTGTTTACGGTCC
>JAWOFA010000115.1:0-16457 GCA_046482505.1 Desulfuromonadaceae bacterium
ATGCTGCATGATCTGCATGAATGTATCCTCCAGAGGGAGCAGCTATGAAACAGGATAAAATCCTCACCCCTTTGCCGCAAAAAATGCGCCGCGACTTTACCTTCCGGGGAGAGATCGCACTGCTGGTGGTAATCCTGACCACCCTGTGTTTTTCCCATATTCCAGCTCAAGCGGCTGCAAATACCAATATTACCCAGGTTCACAACAGTGCCGCGGGTATCCGCGCGCGGATAATTACTCCGGACGAGCCCCCATATCTGCAGCAGGGGGCCAGACCTGCAAACACCGGCAAGGGTAAAGCCCGTTTTTCTCTGAGCCCATCTGAGCCCCTCAACCTGCGGATCCCAGCAGGTACGGTACTGCATGCACACACCGAAGGGATTGAATATCTTCATGCTGATGTCGCCACCTCAGAAGGGCTCAAACATGCTTTACACTGGCAACAAAGTGAGTCAGGTGGGCGCTACTCTGTCGGCCCCTGGACGCAGGGAGTGAATCTTTCCGTCCGTACCCACCACCCAGGGGGTACAGACGTTGAAATATGCCTGGAACAACTGGATGAAGTTCTCCCGCCGGAGCCGTTTCGCCACCTTTCGTTTAAGCGCACTTCAGCTACACCTGCAACGGATCTTTTCAAGCTCCAGACCCTGGACGGGCGTGTTTCTGAGTGGGTTCTGCCTCAGCCCGAAGTACATTGGGAGATTGAGGGGCCCCGCAGCATCCAGCTTGAAAGTGCTGTACTGCGCCACATAACAGCACCCCATGAACAAACACCATATACCCTTGGGGTACGCCTCGATGACGAACCATGGCAGGTGTTTCATGAGACAAGCAGAGCCCTTATGAAGCAGAAACCCTGGCAGCCGGTTCCCCACAGGCTCGTTCTGGAGCCTCGTAAACACTGGTTCCATATCCCCGCAGGATCACACGTGCTACAGGTCCGCAGTCAGCGCCCTGTGCTGCTGAAGTGCTCCAGCAGCGGCGAAGCTCCGTGGCTTTCACCCTTCAATGCCTCAAGATTCCCCTACTCTTCCCTGGTTGATACGCTCTTCCCTGTTTCCCAAACCACATCCACATGGGAGGAGCGGCTGCGGAGCAATGAAACCCGCGACGGCGGTATAAAAATCGCCACACGCGCACGCTCTCAACTCAGCCGGATCCTGCCTGAGCGAACCCGCGCTGAGCTAAACGCCATTATAGGCCGTTCTTCATACTGGAAACCGCTCCTACCCCAGGCACCACCGGGCAAAGTGTGGAGCAGACCATGGTGGCCGGAACAAGGCAGAAGCACCACTTTGACAGACCTGTTTTTCACCCCTGCGCAGGTAGCTGAAAACCCGGCTGAAGCATCAATGGCGCACTGGAGTGTTTTAAAACCCGGGAATAAACTCCAATTCAGTGCGCCCCAGGAGCAGGGTCTGTGGCTCAGGTTCAGTGTAAGTGGTACTGATGCCGCAGAGCTTATGTGGAAAAATGAAAGTGATGGTTCACACGCCACCATGCCGTTCTTTTTCCACCCTCAGTCCACCCCATCACCCACACCTGAAGGGATGGTTCTCTCAGGCAGCAGTGCCAGCCGCCAATGGGAACTGGCCCGCCACAGCAGTGCTGACCCCGAAACCTTGTGGCTCCCACACCGCCGAGGGGACGATGCGATTATGTTCCTTCCGGCAACGCAACAGGCGAGCCTTGAATTACCCGCCTCGGCGCCTTCCGGCGTGATGGTAGCGGTCTGGGAGCGTGAAGGTGTCGACTTCAGTCTGGACGCGGAAGGATACATCCTTGCCCTTAAAGCGCTGAAAAATCCTCTACAAACATTTCAAGCATTCCTGCAACAGGATTACATCGGCGTTGCCTCCGACGAAAACCTTAAAGGAGACGATCCCGATGCTCCCTTCAGGCACGCTGCATCCATCAATGTGCAGCAGCACTGGTTGCCGTTAAAGCGCTTTCTGCAGCGGCGCTTAGAGCAGATGAATAACTCGCTGCCGCGCGCATCCTTCACCCCTGAAGAGGATGCGCAAACAGTCCGCTCTTCAGAAAATAAGCTCTGGCCACGGATGCTCGAGCACGCAGATGTCTGGCGCGACACCGGGCAGGGGGGGCTATCGTTTCTGAGCGACCTCCTCCATGCCAACGAACCTTATCTCGCACGGCAACTCGCCTTTATCCTGGTTCGAGATACCGACAGCGTTACCGCTGCACGCGTACTATCCAGTGCATCAACCTGGATGGAAGATACGGACTTCCTCAATCTTGCAACAACTCACTTCTATCGCCATGGCAGCACCGAAAGCGCAACCATTCTCTGCGCCGCTCTGGCGCAACAGAACTACTACCAATATGCCCTGAACCTGGGCATATGCCTTACCCCTGAGCAGCGACCGCTCGAGGACCTGCTTCGATCTGCCCTCGCCTTGAATAAGCCCTTTATCGCGGCGCATTTGCTTGACGCCGCCACCCCGGCACTGGAGCCGGAACAGGAAACAATGTGGCGCTCTCTCATCGCTCTTTCAGACCATCAGTATAAAGAGCATACAAATTCTGCCGCCACGCCTTCCTCCCAACATAGCTCTTCAGATGAAGAACGCCAGCACATGGAGTGGCATACATTCATTCACAGGAATCTGAGTCTCAAACATCTCGCGGATCCTGAAGAACAGCTTGAGCAATGGGGCGAGACCCGTAAAGATATCCCTTCACCGCGACGCTGGGAATCGGGCCACGAACTGTGGCATGCCTATGCGCGTAGGCTTGATCTGGATCTGCCCTCCCAGGGTTCGCGGATAACCGGGGTCGTGGCAACAGAGGATAAATCTGCCGTACTGCGTGTGGCCGGACCTGTATCGCTACGTTTTACCCTGCGCCCGCTGCATGCGGCAACAACCGCAGACTCAAACAGTTCCGCAGATATCTTTGCAAGCGTTACCTCCGACACGCAAGAGGTTACCCTGCCGATGTGGGGTAACCGCCCCGTATCAACCCTTACAGGGGGAAAAGGGATGCACCCCGGAAATGCAGAGGAGCTATGTCTGGATATTCCGGCAGGAATGCAGGAGATAACCATCTCTACTCCCTCCATGCCCCTGTGGATAGATGTGGAGGTGCAACAGCCTCTGGTTAAAGTCCCCGGGATACCGGACAACAACCCGACCTCCCTGGCTGCATGGGTATTGAATAAACGCCCCACTCTATCCGAAGCTGATCCTGAAAACACGGCAAGGCTGTGGTCTCATCCCGCATCGCAGACAGGAGTGGATCCAATCCCCTTACGCTCCTGGCACCTCCCTTATGAGTCGACCGACGCAGAAGATCACGAATGGGAATTCTTGCGCAGGCTGTATCCTCCCGAACCCGGGTGGAACAGCGTTGACAATATGGACCCCGCAGCGGTAAATGCGTGGCAGGAGCTTGTCTCGCGCCTGGGCAGTGAACCTGAATCTCCCGGCGCCTGGACGCAACTGGCCGCAGAGACCACTTCACTGGCACAGAGATACCCGTACTGGGAGAAGGTTCTGCGTCTGCAGAGTTATGTCGAAGAGCACACCAGTTGGAAAAAGCTTTCGGGTGTTTCAAGCAGTGGCGGCATTGTGGTGGAGGAACTGTCTGACTGGCAACCACAGTCACCACAGATGCGCTTACGCCAGCGTCTCCTGCCATCCATGCAGCATGACCAGGTTCTTCTCCTGCGGGGCGAGGATCTGTTCCTCCCTCTGGAGTTTGAGCACGCGCGAAGTATAACAATCGACCTTGAACAGCTCCATCTGGCCCTGACACCGAAGCGCCCCCTGCATCTCAACTGGCAACTGAATGATCAGCCCGTGCGCCAGATTGAAATTATGCATAAACACCAGCTTGAAATTCGCTTTCCAGGCGGAAATAACAGGCTGCGTTTCTGGTTAGAGCACAATTGGCCCAACCAGTATCTTGCCCTTTCGAGTTCGCACCTGCAGCAGTTATGTGACCGGAACCGCTGCACACCCATAACCCAGCGGCCCTTAACCCAGCGCACCTGGTGGCGCGCCACCAGTGAATCACCCCTTGAAGCGGCATTGTCCGGCCCGGCGCGATACCGCATAGACCGACTCACCTCAACGGGGATTGAAAGCCTCGAACGTATCGTTCTGCAGCCTGAAACCCGTCTGTCTCTCGCCCCGGTAGAATCCGGTGACGAAGAACTCTACCGCATCTTCCGCCGCGAAGCGCAGCGTGATATTCCGCAGGACGCACCGGTGATTGAACCTGATCTGGCTGCAGTCCCCAGAATGGAACCGTTTGATGCTGCTCGTATATTTGACCCCAATTCTCCTCAAATACGCAAAGGGACTCAGAGTCACAAAACCTGGTTTGCGGGCACGGGTTGGCGCGAACGCTCTCTTCTTCTCGAAGACAGCCGCGGCAGCAATCGTGAACGGTTCGGCTATATCCATGCCGGCTGGTATCACAAAACAACCCTGGATCCTGCAGCGACACACTACTCCCGCACGGAGGCGGAACTGCGTGGGCGCGAACACGGTGGCCCGGTACTCCACCTCGAGCATGACAGGTGGGTGTATCCGCAAAACAGCCCCTGGTCCTGGAGCGCATTTACCGATGCCTGGCTGCAGAATCCCGATGCGGCAAGATTCAGTGTCGAAGACCCCTGGAGCGCCTGGAGCGCCCGTGCTCAAGTGGAAGCTGAACGCCTGTGGTATGCCGACACCACCTTTCGCCACAGTTTGGAAGTTGGCGCTTTCGCGCGCGTACTCTCGGATCGAAGTCGCGATGATGAGTGGGGACAGCGTATTGATCAGGACATCTATTCCGATTACAAGCGTGACCATCAGTGGGGACTTGAAGTGTCGGAGTCACTTGCATGGCGCCCCCGCCTAGACAGCCGCTTCAGCTCCGAATTCGGCCTGCGTACCAACGAAAACCTGACTCCAGATGCCCTCTCAGCAGAGCTGAAATGGCAGCAATTATGGCATGAATGTGTTTCTACCCAGCTGATGTACCGTCTATCTCACTATCTTTACGATTCCGATCGCAACAGCAACATATTGCGCCATACACTTGCTGCACGCCTCAATATCGACCTGCCCTCTGACCCTCAACGCCGGCGCTGGCGTTTCAATATTGAACTGCGCGGAGATCCGGAAAGTGACACCTGGCTGGCGGGGATAAACCTTCAGCTATTCTGGGATCAACACAACCGCTGGGATAACCTCCCGCCTCAGCATCTGCCATTTAAACAGTTGCGCAGCTGGTTGAGCTCAAGGCACCCACGGCAGGAGGATATCAATGAGTAAAGTATTGCGCAGACAGGTGAACAACTGGCTCAAAACCGGGGCAACTTCTGTGGAGCAGCGCCTGCAACAACCCGAATGTAAGCGTTTCTGCCAGCTCTTCATAAGCAGCGAACAGAGCAACATCGCCCTTCACAACATGGATGAAGAAGCGCGTCTGAAGCATTTCATCCTCTTCCTCTCCAATTATCTGCATGAGAGCATGGAGCGAACCGCTCAGTTGCGCAAAGAGATGTCAGAATGGCAGCAGCAACTCGAAGCACTTCCTCCGGGAGAGGAAAAACAGCAGATGCACAGGAGCATCCTCAAGAACCTTGAACCGGGGCGACGTCCGCGTAAAACTGGCCCCTGGCAGGATGACCAGGCAATCCTCAGCCGGGTAGAACAGCATCTGGGAGAACATTTTCTGGAACAGAGGATTATCCTCCAGCGCTTGCGCTTTCTGCTGCCGGAGGCGATGTTTACCCGCCCCGAAGAACCGGACCTGGATCTGTGGAGGAGTGCAGGGCTTGATGCGGCACTCCAGAGCCTGCTCCATCCCCGCACGGATAGACGCCTGCGCCGGGAAGCACTCCTGTGCCTTAATGGGGTGATTACCCGAACCCCGCAGAAACAAAGACGCAGCCTGATTGAATCCTCGAGACGTCAGATCATATATCACCTGGCGCTGGAACCGCGAGAAAGCCCGTGGGTACAGACGGCGGCACTGGATGTTATTTCTGCCCTGGAGCCGGAGAGTTTTATCGACGTAATCCGGCGCCGTCTCCAGCATCCGGAGTCCGGCCAGGACCTGTTTGTGCGCCGCAAGCTGGTAGAGATGGCGCATGACATCCCTTTGCCGGAAGAGAAAAAAATTGCGCTGTGGCGCAGCATCATGCGAGATCCTTCCACCTACGTTCGCCAGAAGCTCGCGCAGCAGCTTGCGGATTTGCGCCGGCCAGTGCCAAAGAGTCAATTTGGGATACTACACGAGATCATGGCACACGAATCCCATCCGCTGGTGCGTGCGGCGCTCCTAAACGATATCTGTGTAGATGCAGTCAAACCGGATAATGCCACCACCGTTGGCCTGATCCGCTTTTTGCGCCATGTGGGACGAACTCTCCTCAAACATACGGACGATCCGGACAGCGCTGTTGTACGCCAGGCGTATTATGCCGCGGTATCGCGTCTGAGCATAGATTTGCATCAGGGTGGAGCAGAACAACACTCGAAACTGCGCCGGGTGTTTGCTGCTGGCCTTCAGGCACGGATCACCCCTCTTGTGGCACAGGAAACAGCAGAGCATCTGAAACAGCCGGTCGCCGAGGCGGCAGAACACTTGTGGATTCTGTGCTCCGAGCAACGCTGCGCTCTGGCACGATCGTGGAGATAGTTACTCCCTCAATGGTCACTGGGACGCTGGCGCAACCTGCCCGGGGCTCCGCGACAACGCGAAGACAACCTTGAAATAGCCAGAATCCTGGGAACGGTGTGCCGCCAGGACTTTGGCATCGCTTTACGCTGGCACCGCAAGCGCTGGCAGGTGATGCGCGGCGACCGCTTTACGTTTCGCTGGTGGCGTCTCTGGCATGAACTGACCCACCCCCACAGCGATAAGCGGCAGGGTTTTGACCACACCTGCGGGCGCGAGCGCTCCGGGGACGTGTGGATACCATCCTCTATTCTGGCGGAGATGACCCGGACAAAAGTACCGGGCGAAGCGGTATATTCCCCCCTCACCGGTAACGGCCAGCCGGATCTGCCTCTGCCCGATGACCTGTTCGCCGTACTGAACAAGCGCAACTGGTTCCTTGTAAGCGCAAATGGGACCCTGTGCCTGAAAGCGCCGGAAAGCTTCATCAAACGCCTGGGTGCGCGCTATAAACTCACTTCCAACCTTGAGCACTTTGCCGAACTGCGCAACACTCCAGCCTCACAGGATCTAAACCATCCATACCTGCAACATCTGCAGAGCATGGGTTTTTCCATCCAGAAAAAAGCGCATCACATACAAGATTCGGCCGCGCATAAGACGCGTTACTATCCCGCTCTTATTCCTGTAGCCTGGGTGCAGGCGCTGCGGGATTACTTTCACACCACGTTCGGCAACAATCTGTTTGAACTGGGGATATTCAGCTCCGGTTTGCTGAGCATTTTTGTGGGGAACCGCTGGTATCTGTTGCGCAAGGTACGCCGGGCACGGGGAAAGATCTCTCTGGTCGTAGGGGGCTGGGGAACAAGGGGAAAATCAGGAACCGAGCGCCTCAAAGCCGCATTGTTCGATGAGCTCGGCTACGGCTATATAGCCAAAACCACAGGGTGTGAAGCGATGTTCCTCCTCAGCTGCCCCATGACTGAAACAGTGGAGAATTTTTACTATCGCCCTTATGACAAGGCCACTATCTGGGAGCATCATCAGCTCCTCTGTCTCGGAGCACGCATGCGTCAACGTGTGTTTCTGTGGGAATGCATGGGTCTGACCCAGGACTATGTAGAGATCCTGCAGCGGCGCTGGAGCCGCGATGATATCTCCACCATTACCAATACATATCCGGATCACGAAGATATTCAGGGACCTGCAGGATACAATATTCCGCTGGTAATGCAGCACTTTATCCCCCAAAAATCCCATCTGGTCACTGCCGAACGCCAGATGCTCCCGTGGCTCAAGCTTGAAGCACATAAACAGAAAACCGGGGTAACCGCAGTAAACGAACTGGAAGAGCACCTGATTCCGGATGAAATCCTCGATCTTTTCCCGTACGACGAACATCGGCAGAACATCGCCCTGGTTTTGAATCTGGCACAGGAACTCGGTCTGGATGCAGATGAATCCCTGTGGGCCATGGCCAACCGGGTCGTTCCGGATATCGGGGTTTTGAAGGGTTTTCCGACGGCCCGGGTGGACAACAAGCTGATCGAATTTATAAACGGCATGTCCGCCAACGAGCGTTTCGCAACCCTGGAAAACTGGAAACGCATGCACTTTGATATTGCACTGGAAAAATCCACCCGCGACTGGATAGTCGGGGTAGTCAACAACCGCAGCGACAGGATCGCGCGTTCGCAGATGTTTGCGCGCATGCTGGTTAACGATCTGGGGTCAGACCAGTTCATAATCATGGGCTCCGGCCTCGCGCAAATGCGCAACTTCATTGATGATGCCCTGGATGAATGGCTGGAAAACCTGGAACGCGGCAGCAAAAGCACAGATGCGCAACTAAAGCATCTGGAGCACTGGGCGCAGATGCAGCGCATCCCGGTATCGACTGACCTGGTACTTGAACGCCTCCATCACATCCTGGAGCATTGCGGACAAGGAATTTCCTTTGAGACCCTTCCTGAACCACAGGTACTTAAAGAGCGCTTGAACAGCGATGAAAACACGGAGGTCAGCCATGCGGATAAGGATATTATGCAGTGGTATTCAGCGCAGTATCACCTCTGCACCGAATATATCCGGTGGCACAAATACCTGGAGAGCTCCAGCGCAGACGGCAAAGACCTGCACCAGCTCCAGGAGTGGATACGCGAGACCTTCTGGAACAAAATCACGGTAATAGAGCAGATTCCTTCCAATGGTGAGCAATTGGTCAGCGAAATAGTAGCGCTCCTTCCATCAGGACTGAAGTGCCGCATCATGGGGCTGCAGAACATCAAGGGGCCAGGCCTTGATCTGGTCTACACCATGCAGGACTGGGACACGTGTTATCAGGCGTGTGTGCAGATTCAGAACGCTAAAGATACAGAGCAGATCCACACAGCGGTGCAGAAGCTTCTGCAGTTCTCTGAATACAGTTTACTGAGTCGTGAACTCCTGAGCCGGAGGATGAACGAACTGCATAATAACTCCCTGGCGCAGACAGAGGAGATTCAGGCAGGCGTACGCGTGATTATAAACCGCCTTAAACACACAGACGACAATCCCGCTGTTACGCAATACGGTGGACAGAAATTACAGCAAAAAATCTGGAAAGTCCTCGAGGGGCTGCTGGATGCGGGAGATGCCATAAAAAGGCGTAAAAAAGCGGATAGGATCTATGCCGAACTGGCTGACAGGCGCATCAGTCCCAGACGCGCAAGCTGGGAGATATATCGCCTGATACAGCGACAGAAAAACGGCTGGCTCGGACAACGCCGGGACAAGCAGTAAAACCCTTATTCGTCACCTCCCGGCGGGGCTTTTTCTATATACCATGCCGCGCCCCCCTAAGAGAAAGCGTGGGATACCGGGGCCAGGTGACCTTCTGCAAAAATAGTTCAGCTTAAGTTCATACGCACATATGACGAAGAGTTAAACAGTAGCGTAGACGTTATTAAAGAATGCCCCTGAATCAGTGTGGTTACGCGCGCCGGAAAGGAACAATCCTGGAAATGGTACAACTTGAAGCGATGCGGCAAACCTCAGGAGACAGACCCGCGTTTCTCAATCAACCTGAGCGCAGCAAAAACTTTGCCGACACCCTCGCAAGCATGCAAGACACCTTCAACGGTGATGAGCAGCTTTCCACTGCACAGGCACGCATGGTGATCCGCATGGTAGGAGCTGCCATTAGTGGTGATTTTCAGCAGGTCTCCGGCTGGAGTGGCGAAGAAGCGCAGAATTTCTTCTCCCGCTTCAATCTGCTCAGCTCCTTTTCTGCAGAGCAGGGGTCCTCCCCCTATTCCGCTGGTGGCACTCCTCGTGCACAGCAGGTTTCACGCGCCTATGAAGAGATGGCCTCCCCACCGGCATCAGTGCCGAGCCCGGAACCGGGACACGCTGCCCAAGCATATGATACGGCAGTCAACTCAAGGGCAGGCGCAGCTCTTCACCTGAGTCACACCTCAAATGACATCAGATCGCAGGGCAACTCATCGCCCGCCCCCACCGACATACATAAACTTATTGACAATGTGGCCCAGCAGATGGATCTGCCGGCTAAACTGGTTCACTCGGTGGTTTTTGCCGAGAGCTCCTACCGTCCGGATGCGGTCTCTCCCGCAGGCGCCGAGGGGCTGATGCAGTTGATGCCCACCACCGCGCAGGAAGTGGGGGTAAAAAACTCCTTTGATCCCCAGGACAATCTCACCGGCGGATGTCGCTATCTGAAGGGGCTCCTGGAGAAGTACCATGGCGACCTCGACCATGCACTCGCGGCCTACAACTGGGGGCAGGGAAATGTGGATCGCAGAGGGCTGGAGCAGATGCCCCTTGAGACCCGCAACTACATCGCTAAAGTGAAACAGGGGCTTGAGGGGCAGGTGTAAAGCAGCGGTCGGGACGCGTTCAGGCTTACTTCTGCTTTTGCCCATCCGTGTTTTATGGTAGCTTCGGGTAAATTGTATCCACACCCCGAGAGACCAAGGCCCTATGTCTTCCAATGCCATCGTTATCCTGACCGGTCTTACGGCCATCTTCTTCGGCGCCCTTATCGGGGGACGCCTGGCCTCGCGCTTCCATGTGCCGCGCGTAACGGGATATCTGCTGACCGGACTGGTCATCGGTCCCTCCTTTGCACATTTAATCGGCTGGCCTCCGCTTCTGACCACAGAGGTTCTTACTGAACTCAGCATCCTCGGCGATCTCGCCCTCGCCCTGATTCTGCTGAATATCGGCAGCCTTTTCAGCATCGACCACCTGCGTAAGTGGAAGCAGCGCATCGCCATTTTTTCCCTGAGCGAAATGGGTCTGACTTTCCTGCTGGTCGGCACAGCCACCTTCGGTGTCAATGAGTTTATCCTGCAGAAAACGGTTGCCGAACTTAACCTGCATCAGACCTCTCTGCTCTTTTCCCTATTTCTCGGCATCATTGCAGTCGCCACCGCTCCGGCGGCAACCCTTATGGTAATCCGCGAATACGAAGCCGAAGGCCCGGTCACTGGGATTATCCTGACCCTTGTCGGATTCAACAATCTGGTGTCTGTTTTAGGTTTTACGGTCCTGGTCCATTTTCTCCTTACGCCGGCACAGAGTCACTGGTTGCTCCTCTGGCACATGGGAGGCCCGATCCTCGTCGGCACCGTCTTCGGCCTGATCATTTCATTCTGGGGCGAGCGCCTCGAACTGCCCAGCGAACACAAGATTTTGCTCCTCGGCAGCGTTGCTGCGGTGACCACCGTGTGTCAGATGATGGAGATCGACTCTCTGCTGGCAAGTCTTATTCTCGGTATCGTTGCAGCCAACAGCACGCCGAGCTGGCACCGCATGGCCGCGAGCCTGCGCCAGGTCGACTACCTGCTCTATGTGGCGTTCTTCGTCCTCGCCGGAGCCAATCTGCACATCGAAACACTGGGCCACATCGGCATTCTCGGGGTCGCATATGTCCTTGCCCGCACCCTCGGCAAGTGGCTCGGTGCCCGGATCGGCGCCGCTATAGGCGGCTTTGGCAAGCGAGAGCGCTCCTATGTGGGTCTGACCCTGCTTGCCCAGGCTGGGGTAGCCATCGGACTCGCAGCCAGTCTCGCGCGCCAGTGGCCCGAGGGTGGTCAGCTTCTGCAAACGGTGGTACTCGGCTCGGTCGTAGTATTTGAGTTGATCGGTCCTCTGGCGGTGCGCTTCGGTCTGGTTCAGGCCGGCGAAGTTCCCATCCTCTCCCTTCTACAGAAACGAACCCCCAAAGGGGCCATGGAAGGGATGCACAGCGTGGTCCATCACTTTCGCTCCTCACTGGGACTGCCCGCCTGGAAAAAGTTCCGCGAACCTGGCGACATCCATGTTCGCCATATCATGCGCCAGAATGTCGAAACCATCCCCAACAACACACCGTTCAACGAGCTTTTGCGTATCATAGCCCACAGCCGTTACGACCGCTTTCCCGTCGTCGATGCCGAGGGGCGCTTTTTGGGTCTGATCAACTACACAGAGATCCGCGAGCTACTATTCGAACCTACCCTCATGCCCCTTGTTGTCGCGGGCGAACTGATCTCTTCGGAAAAGCACTCAGTGCAACCGGATCAACCCCTGCGGGAGATAATGGAGATGCTGAAGACCAACAAAAACATCAGCTTCTTCCCCGTGATCGACCCGGATGAACCTGACCGTCTCCTCGGAATTCTCAGCCAGAACGAGATCCTCTCGGCTTATCGACGCTTCGACGAAGATAGCTAAGAGAAGGGGCACTACGCGAAATAGCCTGAAGGGCATGTACTCTTTCGTCAAATAACGTAATGCTTGATAAAACGCTGAGTCGCACAACGCGGCTCAGAAATCTGCCCTTAGACACATAAAAAGAAAAACTCCATTAGAATTCAGGCATTCACAGCCTTCCCCATCCAATATCAGCTACAACTTCACTCATTTGCCGAACAAACGTTCTTTTTGGCTCCGTTGTTGCATCCAAAATAGCATTTTAACAAGCTGTCGCCACTTTATTAAAGGAAGTCTCATGAGGCCCTCACCCCTCTTTTTACTCATATTCAGTGTAAGCCTGTTTTTGCAAATCTCTTCAGCTCCAGCGTGGTCATTTGAACTGGGCACCAAAATACACATTAACGGATTCCTCTCCCAGGGCTATATCAAAAGCCAGGAAAACAATTTTTTGGGTGAATCAAAGGACGGTTCTTTTCAACTCAATGAATTTGGCCTGACCTTAAACGCCCAAATCACCGACAATCTACGTGCGGGGATACAGCTTCTCTCGCGGGACCTCGGCACCGAAGGTGACAATAAGATCAATATCGACTGGGGTGTAATCGATTATCGCTGGCGCGATTGGCTCGGCATCCGCCTGGGCAAGGCAAAATTGCACATAGGTCTGTATAATCATGGACGTGATTCAGATTTTCTGCGTCCGACCGTTTTTTTACCCCAAAGCATTTATGACGAAAACAAACGCAACCTCGTGGTCGCTGCAACCGGTGCCAGCATTTATGGCAATATTTCTATGGGCCCGAGCGGAGATATTGAATATCAGGCTTATTACGGCAGAGTCAATTTCCCCGAGGACTCGGGACAGGCGCAGGGGATGCGCGCCCTGGGGGTAAAGAAGTCCACTAAAATGGGGAGCAGAATCGTTTCATTCGATTCAAGCAACCGTTACGTATACGGTGGTGCGCTGATCTATTCGCCGCCCCTGGACGGTTTTCGTCTGGGGGTCACCTATTTTACGGGAAAAAGCGAATTCGACTTCAAGCTACTCGGCCCCGACGGCACCCTTCAACATGCCAGAGCCACAGGACACAACGAAGATTTTATTGTTGTGTCAGCTGAATATGCGTGGAAACGCTGGCTGCTTTCCATCGAATATATGGAATTTACCGCTAATCGCGTGGTTTTTAAACAGGAGATCCCAGGTGGACGCTCACAGGGAGGGTACGTTCAGATTTGTTATCAACTTATGGATCCGGTAAACATTTACGCTCTTTACGATATCTTCTATGCCAACAAGGATGACCGCAGCGGTGAAGAACTAGCAGCTCAAGGCAAAGCGGATTTTCTCGGTTGGCGCAAAGATTTAGGGCTAGGAATACGCTGGGATGTAAGAGACAACTGGGTCCTGAAAGCCGAATGGCATAAAATTGACGGCGCGTCTCTGCAACTTCCACTCTTCAATCCGAAAGAGGTCAACAGGGACTGGCAATATTACGTCCTCAAGGCGTCTTACAACTTTTAGGGGGATCGAGATGAAAGTCATTCACGCCATTCCGATCCTGTTTTTAATGATTGTGTTACATTCGCCCCAAGCCCTGGGCGAAGACCCTGCACTGGTGGTCCACAAAAACAATCCGGTTTCGAATCTCAATCTGGAAGAAGTGCGTAAAATCTTTCTGGGAAAAAAATCTTTTTGGGACAACGGAGAATCTATCGAGGTTTTTTTGCAGGAAAACGGCGAAACACATCAAAAATTCGTCTCAAACACCCTGAGAAAATCACCGCGCCAATTCACCATGTACTGGAAACATGTACTTTTCTCCGGGGCTGGCATCCCGCCCCGTGACGTCGCCAACGATCATGAGATGCTGGAAGTTATCGGAACCAACAAAAATGCCATTGGCTACATAAGTGATAAATTTATCGACGATCGCATCAAATCAGTCACCATAATTCGAGAGGAATAAGGGGTGAATATTCTCGGCTCCGTTCGATGCAAAATATGGTTCTGTGTCAACATCGCCCTTTTCGGGTTTATGTTGGCGACCGGCTTTTCACTGTACAGCAACCACCAAATCAAGAGCCACCTCACCCATGTGCGCGACCTCGATTTTCGTCTGGCCATGCATTCAGCTGAGTTGTTGAACCTTTTTGAAACACAACAGAACTTTTACAAAGAAAGCTTCCTCTACGGTCTCCCTGAATCGGTATATAAAGGCAACAGACTCACCTCCAGAATTACAGGGCTGATGGATAGCATCATCAAGCTATCTCGCGACAATAAGGGTTTCCATCCGGACCACAATGACAGCATCTTTCAGGTTAAAAACATCTACCAGGAGTATGCCCGGGAAGCCGCAAAGGTCTATCTTCCCCTTGCTCAGGGCAGAGACGCGAGTGAGAAAGTCGCACAACTCCAAAATCTTGCCGCAAACCAACAGAACATCAATAAACAATTGTGCTCCTCCGCCAGTCTATATCGCAACACCTTTGACAGACATATGAGCTCCCTTATTACGGTTAGTGAACGAAACAGTTACCTGCAGACGATCTTTTTTATTGCCCTGCTGGGGTTAATTGTCGTGGTCGTCAACGTCGCCGCCTCGCGAATGCTGATCACCCCGCTGGCGCATATTAAGGCAGCTGTAAGGAGATTCTCACAGGGACAACAGAAATTTCCTCAACTCGAAACGATGAACTCTGATGATGACATAGGTGAACTGGGAATAGCGTTTCTAAATATGGCAGAGGAGTTGAAAGAGACCACTGTATCTAAAGCCTATGTCGATTCAATACTATACAATATGAACGACAGCCTGATCGTCACATCCAACCAGTTCATCATCTGTGGCATCAACCAGGCGACCACCAAGCTCCTGGGCTATAGCGAAAAAGAACTTATCGGCCAGCATATATCCATTATTCTCAGAGATTTTTCTCCGGCAGAACTGAATACAGACCTGGTGAGTGACCCTGATCTACTTCCTCACCTGTGCAGCAATACTGAAAAAACGTTGATCGCGAATGATAGACGGGAAATTCCCGTGCTGCTTTCAACCGGCTGGCTCAAGAATGGGAACAGTTCACCCGAGGGCCTGGTTTATGTCGCAAAAGATATTACCGAACGGAAAATTGCGGAACAAAAACTTGAACAACTGGCTCAGTACGATTTTCTTACGGGGCTACCGAACCGTATGGTATTCAATGATCGGCTTCACCATTCCATGAAGCTCTGCGAACGTGAAAGCTGGAAGTTGGGGGTGATGTTCATCGACCTGGACTGTTTCAAGCTCATCAACGATACCTTGGGGCATGCCGCAGGTGACGCCCTGCTGAAAACGCTATCGCACCGCCTCGAAAATTGTGTGCGCGGCAATGACACCATAGCCCGGCTCGGGGGTGACGAATTCGGCGTCATCCTGGAAAACATCTCTACCCACGAGGATGCAGCGATCACTGCCCGCCGGTTGCTCGCCGCTACTATCAAACCCATAATTCACGAAGAGGATGAAATGTTCACTTCACTCAGCATCGGAATAGCCGTCTACCCCCTTGACGCCGAAGATACTGAAGAACTTTTGGAAATGGCTGACAGCGCTATGTACCAGGCCAAACAGGCGGGCGGAAATAACTATCGGTTTTACACCGGCGAAATCGGCGATTAGGTGCGCCTAGTTTAAAACTGTTTGTAAGCCCATTATCTACTATGAATACTACGTGAGTAAAGCACGCTATTTTTCTGTTTTTGTGTCACCAGCTGACCGTATTGTCCCGCTGCATAGGTCGCTTAATATCTTGATGTAGGACACCTGCAGTTTTGTGTGGGATGCGAAAGTGTTTTGCCTCAGCTGGCAATAGAGAAACGCATTCACACAGTGTTCCCTAAGGGCCACCCAAACACCAGATACAAAAAAAGCACTCACAGCCAAATGCCGTAAGTGCTTGAATTTTTTGGCTCCCCGGCCCGGACTCGAACCAGCGACAGGGTGATTAAAAGTCACCTTTTATAGCACCCCCTTCTCTTCCCTTTGCTACAAAAAACCATTGATATTCAGAATGTTTACAAACATACTATTTCCCATACCTACCCATCACAACCGTTAGTTTCAGGCAAAAAC